>JAUJMB010000237.1 GCA_030447045.1 Rubrobacteraceae bacterium
TGGGGTATACGCCTGGAGCCTGGCGCTGGTACGCTTCGATCATGAAGGGGAGAGGTGTCGAGGACCGGCCCGGTCCGACCGTCCGAGGCACGGACGGGGACCACGGAACGCCGTTCGGGGCGATGCTCAAGCGGCTGCGTGACGCGGCGGGGCTCACGCAGGAGGAGCTGGCCCAGAGGGCGGGGCTCACCGCCAAGGCCGTCAGCGCCCTGGAGCGCGGCGAGCGCAGGCGCCCCTACCCCCACACCGTCCGCTCCCTCTCGGACGCCCTCGGGTTGGGCGAGGGGGAGCGCGCGTCCCTCGCGGCGGCGGTTCCCGGGCGCAGCGAGACCGCCCGCGCCCCCGACGCGGGGGCGCGGGCGGTCTTGCCAGCGCCGGCGACCGCGCTCGTGGGACGGGAGCGGGACGTGGAGGCCGTGGTCGGCCTCATCCGCCACCCGGCGAACCGGCTGGTGACGCTCACGGGTCCGGGAGGCGTGGGCAAGACGCGCCTCGCCACGGAGGTGGCCCGAGCCCTGCTCGCCGCGGGGTCCTTCCCCGATGGGGCTTCGTTCGTCGCCCTGGCACCCCTGGACGACGCCTCGCTCGTCCTCCCTACCATCGCGCAGGCGCTGCTCGACGCGGGGGAGACCGAAGGCCTCTCCTCGGCCGCGTCGCTTCGGGCTTACCTGCGGGACAAGAGGCTGCTACTCGTCCTGGACAACTTCGAGCGTCTGCTTGAGGCTGCACCCGAGGTGGCGCCGCTCCTGGAGACCTGCCCCGGCCTCGCCGTGCTCGCCACGAGCCGCGCTCCCCTTCGCATCAGGGGCGAGAGGGAGTACCCCGTGGCGCCCCTCGCCGTCCCCGACCCCGCCAGGGCACCGAGGCTCGAGGACGTCGCCGGCGCCCCGGCCGTCGAGCTCTTCGTCCAGCGCGCCCGGCAGGCCTCCCCCGCTTTCGAGGCGAGCGAGGCCAACGCCGCGGCGGTCGCGGCCATCTGCTGGCGCCTGGAGGGGCTGCCGCTCGCGCTCGAACTCGCCGCCGCCAGGATGAGGTTCCTCGGGCCCACGGCGCTCCTCTCACGCCTCGACCGCGCCCTGGAGGCCAGCGGGGCACGGGACCTGCCCGAGAGGCAGCGGACGATGCGGGCGACCCTCGACTGGAGTTACGAGCTTCTCTCCGAACCCGAAAAGGACCTTTTCGCGCGATTGTCAGTCTTCGCCGGCGGCTTCGACCTGGAAGCCGCCGAGAACGTGGGCGAGGACCGGGGATCAGACCACGAGGACGCGCTGGTGCTCCTCGGGAGCCTGGTCGAACAGTCCCTGGTCCTGGCGGAGCCGGGCAAGGGGGGCACACTACGCTACAGGATGCTGGAGCCGGTCAGGCAGTACGCGCTCGAGAAGCTCGGGGAGGGCGGCGAGCGGGAGGAGATCGGGCGGCGGCACGCCGCGTACCACCTGGCGCTGGCCGAACGGGCCAGGCCCGAGCTTAGGGGGCCGGATCAGGCCGCCTGGCTCGACCGCCTCGAGGCCGAGCTGGACAACCTGCGCGCCGCCATCGCCTGGTCGCTCGAACACGGGCACCCGGAGATGGCCCTGCGGCTTGTCGCGCAGCTGTGGTGGTTCTGGTACAAGCGCGGACACCTGGGCGAGGGCCGCCGGTGGCTAGAGAGGGCGCTGGTACGGGGCGCCTCGCCGAAAGCCGCGCGGGCCGAGGCGCTGAACGGCGCTGGCGTCCTTGCCCGCAATCAGGCCGACTACGGGCGGGCGCGGGTGTGGCTGGAGGAGAGCCTCTCCCTGCACAGGGAGCTCGGCGACGAGGGGGGCGCGGCGGACGTCCTTGTCAACCTTGGCACCGTGGCGCTCGACCGCGGCGATTTCCCCCGGTCGGCAAAACTCTTCGACGAGAGCCTCTTCCTTAGGAGGAAGCTGGGCGACCGGTGGGGCGTAGCCCTCGCGCTCAACAACCTGGGGGTGGTGGCGCGCGCCCGGGGCGACCTCACCGCCGCGGCGTCGCTGGGCGAGGAGAGCCTGGGGCTGTTCCGCGAGCTCGGAGACGGGGGAGGCGTCGCCATGGTGCTGAGCAACCTCGGAAAGGTGGCCGAGGAAGAGGGCGCGTACGATGAGGCCACCGCGTTTTACGGCGAAAGCCTGGCCCTCTACCGGGCGGTGGGGGAGAGGAAGAGCATAGCGCTTCTGGCCTGCCGCCTGGGCGGGATCTCGAGGATCCAGGCCGACCACGCCCGCGCGGCGGCGCTCTACGAGGAGAGCCTGCGCCTCCACAGGGAGCTCGGCGACAGGCTGGGCATCTCCCAGGACCTCGAAGGCCTGGGCGCCCTGCGCGCCGCGTCGGGCAGCCCCGAGCCGGCTATCCGCCTCTGGGCGGCGGCGGAGGCGCTGCGGGAGGAGATCGGCGCCCCGCCCGAAGACGTGGAGCGCGCCACGTACGAGCCCCTCGTCGCCGCGGCCCGCGAGGCGCTTGGCGAGGAGGCGTTCGCGACCGCGTGGGCCGAGGGCCGGAGGCTCCCGCCGGAGCGCGTCCTCGACCCCTGGTGATCCGCCTGCACCGGCCACCACCTGTCGGAGAACCCCCGCCGGACCCGGAGCCCTGGGCCACGGTTCCTGACCCCGAGGAGCGTCTCGGGGCGGCGCTGGCCGAGGTCTACGGCTACTACCGCCGCAACGAGCCGATGATGTCCAACTCCGTACGCGACGCGGAGGCGAAGCCCGTCATGTACGAGGTTCTCGGGCCGTTCTTCGAGCGTTGGGAGCGGATGCGAAGCGTTCTCTCCGAGGGTTGGGGAACGCGCGGCGGGCGGCACGAGCTCCTGCTCGCCGCCGTGGGCCACGCGCTCGACTTCACTACGTGGCGCGCGCGGGGGCAGGGGCTCGATGATGGGCGGGCGGTCGAGGTGATGGCCCGCGCGGTGCGGTGCGTGGCGCGGAGGTGAACGCTACCGGGGGAGGCTCGCCAATCCTTATGCTATAGTCCGAACGTGCCCGGTGAGGGCCGTGGGAGAGAGTCGCGGGGGATGGGGGAGTCCCTCCAGCGACCGCCGAAGGTGAAAGGGTCGGCGTGGCGATAGCCGGGCGGCCCGAATCTCTCAGGCACAGGGACCGCGGACCCGAGGGCGTCCTGGAGAGTTCGATCAGCTCTGCTCGATCGACGCCGACGGGGTAATACTCTCAGGTTTGGGACAGGGCGGATAATAGGACG
>JAUJMB010000238.1 GCA_030447045.1 Rubrobacteraceae bacterium
TCTAGCGCCTCCCGCCGTCCCGAGCGGCAGATGACTCGACACCTTGAATTCTAGCGGCCCGCTTCGTCGAGCTCACCTCTCCACCCAGGGCGTCCTTGCTATCCGCCCGGCACAGATAGGCTACGGTCAGTACTTGAGCGCCACAGTCTTGACCTGCGTATGTTCGTACGGTACTTCGTGTCCCGCCTTCAGGCCGTCCAGGCAGGCTGCCGGCGCGGGGCCGAGAGGTTCTGCGAGCTACCGGGGTCCAGCTCTAGAGGCTCACGACCGAAGGTAACGGTCGACGGAACAGCTTGAGGGGACGGTACTATCGCCGCGCCGCACGACGATTAGTAGGTCGTTGCTCGTACAGAATGTTAGTATGTGGGTCACCCCTCAGCCGGTGTTGGAGCGCCCTTTCGTCTACCAGCGGTACCCGGCATGGCGCGAAGCATCGACTGGACGCGGATTGTACGTTGGAGGATGATGGAGGAGATGTTCGAGCTGCGAAGCGCGCTTCGGAAGGTAGGGCATTGCTTCTCCGGTGAGGACATCCTAGACTTATCTTCCCGGAAGACCATAGGTGAACGCTGGACGAGCGTTCACCTGGGGAGCGGAGAACTGATGGGAGGAGTCTTGCGTGTCGGAGACACTTAGAACGGGCTCGAGGGGTGCCGACCCGGCGGATCCGGAGACGCTCTCCCGGATCGAGACCCGAGTGCTGTGGCTCGCCACCTCCATCGTCCACCACGCCAACCGCGTAAGGTCCAACGTCTCCGGGGTGAAGGTAGGCGGGCACCAGGCGTCCAGCGCCTCGATGACGAGCATCATGACCGCGATGTGGTTCGCGCACCTCGCGGCCGAAGACCGCGTCTCGGTCAAACCGCACGCCTCGCCGGTCCTGCACGCGATAAGCTACCTGCTCGGCCGCCTCGACGGCGAGTACCTGACGCAGCTCAGGTCCTACGGAGGGCTTCAGAGCTACCCGAGCCGGACCAAGGACCCCTTCCCCGTGGATTTCTCGACCGGGTCGGTGGGCCTGGGCGCCACGGCTCCGGTCTGGGCGGCGGTCGCGAGGCGCTACGTCCACGGGCACTTCGACGCGCCCGCCCCGGGGCGCCAGATCGCCCTCATCGGCGACGCCGAGCTCGACGAGGGCGCCTGCTGGGAGGCCATCGCCGACCCGGCCGTCTCGGGGCTGGGCGAGGTGATGTGGGTGGTGGACCTGAACCGCCAGACCCTCGACCGCGTGGTGCCCAAGATGGCGGCCGACCGGCTGCGGGGCATGTTCGAGGCCGCCGGGTGGCACTGCGTCACCGTCAAGTACGGCCGATTCCTCCGGGAGCTCTTCGAGAGGCCCGGGGGCGAGGCGCTGAGGCGGAGGATCGACGAGATGTCGAACGCCGAGTACCAGCGCCTGCTGCGCAGCTCGGCGGGCGAGCTGAGGGAACGGCTCCCGGGGAGAGGACGGGGCAGCGAGGAGGTGGCCGCCGTCGTCGGCGAGCTGGAGGACGGCGAGCTCTGTGCGGCTATCCGCGACCTCGGCGGGCACGACCTCGCGAGCTTGTTGGACGCCTACCGCGAGGCGGACGCCGTGCGCGACCGTCCCTCGGTCGTCTTCGCCTACACGATAAAGGGTTGGTCCCTGCCCATAGAGGGCCACCCCTCCAACCACTCGGCCCTTCTCACGGTCGACCAGTACCGGGACTTCGCCGCCCGGGTGGGCGCCGACCCCGATGACCCGTGGGCGCTCTTCCCCAAGGGAAGCCCGGAGGCAGATCTTTGCGAGGAGGCGTCCCGCAGGCTGGAGCGGCGGCCCCTGGAGCGTAAGGCGCCACCCTCCGTGCCCCGGGAGATAGGGCGCCGGTACGCCGGCCACACCTCCACCCAGCAGGAGCTCGGGAGGCTGCTCGCCGAGCTGCCCAGGGCCGCCGGCGACGTGGCCGCGAGGATCGTCACGGTCAGCCCCGACGTGGCGTCCTCGACCAACCTGGGCGGCTGGATCAACAAGGTCGGCATCTGGTCCTTGCAGGAGGGGACCGACTGGTTCGAGGACGACCCCGAGACTTTCCTCAAGTGGCGCGAGACGCAGACCGGCCAGCACGTGGAGCTCGGCATCGCCGAGACCAACCTCGTCGGGCTCATAGGCGAGCTCGGCGCGACCTGGGACCGCGATGGGGAGCCTCTGTTGCCCATAGGCACCATCTACGATCCCTTCGTCGGCCGGGCCCTGGAGCCCTGGTCTTTCGGCGTCTACGCCGGTGGACAGTCCATCCTCATCGGCACGCCCTCGGGCATTACCCTCGCCCCCGAGGGCGGGGCGCACCAGTCTATCTACACGCCGTCAATCGGTATCGAGCAGCCCGGCGTCGTGGCCTGGGAGCCGGCCTTCGGGCAGGACCTAGAGTGGACGCTCTTGCACGCCCTCGGCAACCTCGGCAGACCGGGGGGCGCCTCCGCCTACTTCCGTCTCTCCACCCGCCCCATCGACCAGACGCTCGCCGCGGTGCCGAAGGACCCCGGGGAGAGGGAGCGCCGGAGGCGCGGGGTTCTCTCCGGGGGCTACCGGCTGCGCGACGCCGACGAGCGCGGGCTGCGGCCGGCGGTGACGCTCGTCGGCGTGGGCGCGATCATGCCCGAGGTCGTGCGCGCCGCCGAGCTGCTCGAGGAGGAGGGCGGCATCGGCGCCGACGTCGTGTGCCTGACCAGCCCTGACCTCGTCTTCCGGGCCTTGCAGGCGAGACAGGGGCTCGGGCGGGGGGAGTACCGGGTTCTGGACGACCTCTTTCCACCCCACCGGGCCCTGCCCATCGTGAGCGTCATCGACGGCCACCCTCACACCCTGAGCTTCCTCGGCGCCGTTCGCACGGTGCCGGTCGCCTGCCTGGGGGTCGCGCAGTTCGGCCAGTCCGGGGAGCTCGACGCGCTGTACGAGCACTACGGCATAGATCCCGAGACGATCATCGGCGCCGCCCTCGATCTGATCGGGTGAGCCGGTAGCGACGTTCGACCGGCGGGACGACCAGGACTTACGGACCCGACCCGGCGGGGGCCCCGTAGCGTCCTGTCGCCGGTGACCTTCGTTGACAGGATCGGGGCCGCGTGCGAACCTCTTACTGGCTCTCTCTGTCGAGGGTGGAATAGGGGACTACACCGCGAGGAGGACGTACTCGTGATCAAGGTGCTGGCGGTCCTCAAGAGGGCAGACTGGA
>JAUJMB010000046.1 GCA_030447045.1 Rubrobacteraceae bacterium
TCAAGCTCTTCGCCCGCGAGGACGACGAGATGGAGCGCTTCCGCAAGGAGAGCCGGGACTCTTTGCGCGCCAGCGTCGATTCCGCCGTCATAGAGGCCAAGTTCAGCACCGTCCTCGGCGTCGTCGGGGGCCTGGGCACCGCGCTCGTCGTCTACTTCGGCGCCCGTCAGGTGCTCGCCGGCAGCCTCTCTCTGGGCGACCTCACCGTCTTTATTGCGTACCTGGCCCTCTTCCTCTCGCCGCTGTGGGCCCTCAGCCGGCAGGTAAACCAGATCGGCAAATCCCTCGTCTCTGGCGAGCGCATCATAGACCTCCTGAACGCCGAACCCTCCGTCAAGGACGAGCCCGGCGCCGCCCCGGCACCTCCCCTGGACGGCCGGGTCCGCTTCGAGGACGTGCGCTTCGCCTACGAGGACGAGGCGGGCGAGGTACTGCGGGGGGTGGACTTCGAGGTCGAGGCCGGCAGCCGCGTCGCCCTCGTGGGCGTCAGCGGCGCGGGGAAGACCACCGTCGCCGCCCTCATAGCTCGCCTCTACGATCCGCAGGGCGGGCGGGTGCTGGTAGACGGGCGGGACATAAAAGAGTTTACGCTGAAGTCTTTGCGGGACCAGATCACCTTCGTCCCCCAGGACCCTATGCTCTTCCGCGCCACGGTCGCCGATAACATCTCCTACGGCAAGCCGACCGCGAGCCGGGAGGAGATAGAGGCGGTCGCCGAGCTCGCGGGCGCCGACGAGTTCGTGCGACAGATGCCGGAGGGCTACGACACGATGCTCTCCGAACGCGGGGAGAGCCTCTCGGGCGGACAGCGCCAGCGCATCTCCATAGCGAGGGCGATGCTGCGCGACACCCCGATACTCATCCTGGACGAGCCCCAGTCGGGCCTGGACGCCGAGGCGGCGAACGCGGTCGAGGAGAGCTGGCGCCATCTCACGGCGGGCAGGACCACCTTCGTGATCGCCCACGAGCTCAGGTTGGTGCGGAACGTGGACCAGATCCTGGTCCTCCAAGAGGGCCGCGTCGCCGAGTCCGGCACCCACGAGGACCTCGCCCACTCTGGCGGCCTCTACGCCAGGCTACTCTCCCTCCAGGAACGCGACCCCGTCCAACCGTAGAAGGGAGACCTTTGAAGGAGCTGCTGATAATAAGCATCGTCCTGACCGCCGTAGCGGTCTTTATCTACGTCTCGTTCGCCTCGTAGCAGACCCAGGCAGCACGCGCCCCCGTGAAACTTGACGAAAGGGCCTCTCGGATATAGGGTAGGGGGGTATAAGAGAGATGAGCGAGAGGGAGGGTGCATGCCGGGTAGCGGGAGCACGGTCGAATTTCCGGTGACGGGGATGACGTGCGCCTCGTGCGTTCGGCGGGTCGAGAAGGCTCTGGGCGGGGTGGGGGGTGTGCGGGAGGTCGGCGTCAACCTGGCGACCGAGAGGGCCCGGGTGTTGGTCGACCCTTCGGCCGCGGATAGCGAGAAGTTGCGGGATGCGGTCGAGGGGGCCGGTTACGGGGTGGGGGAGATCCCGCCCTTGGCGCCGGAAGCGGACGACGCTTCCGGCGTCGAGGTCTCGCTCGCCGTCGGGGGCATGACGTGCGCCTCTTGCGTGCGGCGGGTGGAGCGCGCGCTCCTGAAGGTGCCGGGGGTCGGGTCTGCGGCGGTCAACCTCGCGACGGAGCGGGCGAAGGTCGTCCACGACCCTTCGGAGGGGCCGGGCGTAGAGGGTCTGCGGGCCGCCGTCGAGGGGGCGGGTTACGAGGTCGTCGAGGTCGAGGAGCTGGGGCGGGCGTCCTCGGCCCGTCCTGCGCAGACGGATGCCGGTGGGGGTGACCCGCGGGAGCGCGAGAAGGAGGCCGAGCTTGGGGATCTCAGGAACAGGTGGGTCGTCAGCCTCCTGCTCGGCGTACTGATGATGGCGGAGATGTACCTGCCATTCGGGCCTGGGATGGAGGTCGTGGCGCCCTTGCTCCTGATCCAGGCGACCGTGGTCCAGTTCTGGGCCGGGGCGACGTTCTACAGAACGGCCTGGGCCGCCGCCAGGCACGGCGCCACCAACATGAGCACGCTCGTGGCGGTCGGGACGAGCGCGGCCTACGGCTACAGCGCGTTCGTCACGTTGTGGCCGGATCTTAGCGCCGCGTGGGGGTTCCCGTTCTACCTGTACTTCGAGGTGTCCGCGATCGTCGTGGGCCTCGTCCTGCTCGGACGGTGGCTGGAGGCGCGGGCGAAGAGGCAGACCGGTGCGGCGATAAGGGCGCTCATGGGCCTCAGGGCGGCGACGGCGCGGGTGATCCGGGCCGGCAAGGAGAGGGACGTCCCGGTCGAGGACGTCGGGGTCGGGGACCTCGTGCGGGTGAGGCCCGGCGAGAAGGTGCCGGTCGACGGCGTGGTGGTCGAGGGCCGCTCGGCGCTCGACGAGAGCATGCTCACCGGCGAGTCCATGCCGGTGGAGAAGGGGGTCGGCGACGGGGTCATCGGGGCGACCCTCAACGGGACCGGCGGCTTCGTCATGCGGGCCGAGAAGGTCGGCTCCGAGACCGCGCTCGCCCAGATAGTCCGGATGGTCGAGGAGGCGCAGGGCTCGAAGGCGCCGGTGCAGCGGATGGTGGACACCATCTCCTCCTACTTCGTGCCCGCGGTGCTGGCGCTCGCGGCGCTGACGTTCGCGGCCTGGCTCCTCTTCGGGCCGTCCCCGATCCTCGCCCTCACCGCCGCGATCTCCGTCCTCATCATCGCCTGCCCGTGCGCCCTCGGCCTGGCAACGCCGACGGCCATCATGGTCGGCACCGGCAAGGCCGCGGAGAACGGTGTCCTGGTAAAGGGCGGCGAGGCCCTGGAGGCGGCCCGCAGGATAGACGCCGTGGTCCTCGACAAGACCGGCACCCTGACGAGAGGGAGACCGGCCGTCACGGAGCTGGTCCCGGCCGAAGGCTTCTCCGAAGAGGAACTGCTGCGCCTGGCCGCCGCCGCCGAGGCCGGCTCCGAGCACCCGCTCGCCGCGGCCATCGTGGCCGGGGCCGAGGAGCGGGGCCTGGAACCGCCGAAGGCCGAAGCGTTCGAATCCTCCACGGGCAGGGGCGTAAGGGCCGTCGTGGAAGGGCGCGAGGTCCTCGTCGGCAACCGGACGCTCCTGGAGGAGTTCGGCGCGGAAGACCTGGAGGAGCGGGCCGGGGTCCTGGCGCGCGGGGGCGCGACGCCGGTGTACGTCGTCATGGGGGGGAGGACCGTAGGCCTCGTTGCGGTCGCGGACACGCCCAGGCCCGAGGCGCGGGAGGCCGTGGAGCAGCTCGGGGCTCTCGGGCTCGAGGTGTGGATGATGACCGGCGACAACCGCGCCACCGCCGAGGCCATAGCCTCGCAGGTTGGTATAAGGTCGGATCGCGTGCTCGCGGAGGTGATGCCCGGCGAGAAGGCGGCGAAGGTCGAGGGGTTGCGGGCCGGCGGGAAGACCGTGGCGATGGTGGGGGATGGGATCAACGACGCGCCGGCGCTCGCAGGTGCAGACCTCGGGATCGCCATAGGCACGGGGACGGACGTGGCGATGGCCGCGTCGGGCATCACGCTCGTCGGGGGGGATCTGCGCAACATCGTTACCGGCATCGCGCTCTCGCGCCGGACGGTCGGCAAGATCAAGCAGGGCCTCTTCTGGGCCTTCGCCTACAACGTCGCCCTCATCCCGGTGGCGGCTGGCTTGCTCTACCCCTTCTTCGGGGTGCTCCTGAGCCCGGTCCTGGCCGCGGCGGCGATGGCGATGAGCTCGGTGAGCGTGGTGACAAACGCCCTTCGCCTCCGGTCCTTCGAGAGGCCTGGCAGCGCGAAGGAGATACTGCACCCCCCGCTCAGGGCCCGCCTGGGTGAGGTCGCCTACCTCGGCGTCGTGGCCATCGTCGCGGTCGGTATCGGCGCCGCGGCCCTGATCTTGGCCCCGGCCCAGCCCGTCGAGATGGAGCCGGCCGGCGGGATGCAAATGGAGAACCCCGGCGCGGACGGGCGCGGCGGCGAGTAGGCCAGACCATTAAAGGTGGAGGCGAGGCGATGGGCGAACAGGCACAGCAGGCTCACGGGTACATCAAGGAGGGGGACAAGGAGAAGCTCAGGAACCGGCTCAGGCGCATCGAGGGCCAGGTGCGCGGGGTGCAGCGCATGGTCGAGGAAGAGGCCTACTGCGTGGACATCCTCACCCAGATCAGCTCCTACATCGCTGCCTCCGAGAAGGTGGCCTCGCTCGTCCTGAGAGACCACATGGAGCACTGCGTCAGGGAGGCCGTCACCGACGGCGCAAAGGCCGACGAGAAGATAGCGGAGCTGGCCGAAGCCGTGGAGCGCTTCGTGAAGATGGATCGGTAGGCTCTAGGTATCAGGTTTCAGGTATTGCTTGAGAGTGGAGGTATCGGGTTATGACGGAGAGCAGGGTGTTGCGGGTGCCGGACATGAGTTGCGGGCACTGCGAGCTGAGCGTCCAGGAGGCGCTGGACGAGCTCGACGGGGTGGAGAGGGCCAACGCCGACCACACGAAGGGCGAGGTCGAGCTGACCTACGACGCGAGCAGGGTCACGGACGAAGAGCTCAGGAAGGCCATAGACGAGGCCGGCTACACGCTACAGCGTTAGGCCTCGAGAGACCCGAAACCTAAGAACCTTCTGCCGTCTTCTCGTCGTCGCCCCTCTCCATAACGACGACTCGGGCCACCCTGGGGCCGTCCGTCTCGTCCACGCGCAGGAGGTGGCCGTCCATGCTCACCTCGTCGCCGACCTCGGGGGCGCGGCCCAAGGCGCCGAGGACGAGGCCGCCGACGGTCTCGAAGTCCGCGCTCTCGAAGTGGGAGCCGACGGTGTCGTTTATGGTGTGGATGGGCGCACGGCCGTCCACGGTGTAGGAACCGTCGGGGAGCTTCTCGAGGGCCGGTGCCTCGTCGTCGAACTCGTCCCGGATCTCGCCGACGATCTCCTCGAGGATGTCTTCGATGGTGATCAGGCCCTCGAAGGAGCCCCACTCGTCGATGACGATGGCCATCTGGATCTCCTGGCGCTGGAAGTCTTCGAGGATGTTCTCGATGGAGCGGCTCTCGGGGACGATGATGATCTCCCGCGCGAGGTCCCCGGCGGTAACGTTGGCGTTCACGTCGCCCTCGGGGCCGACGGCCCGCAGGACGTCCTTGACGTGGACGGCGCCCACGACCCTGTCCGGCGAGTTCTGCTCGTGGACCGGGTAGCGGGTGTAGTGTCCGGCGGCGACCACCGGGATCAGGTCCCGAAGCCTCACATGTTCCGGTATCGCGACGACGTCGGGGCGGGGGACCATGATCTCCCGCGCCGGCGTGTCTTCGAGGTTGAAGACGCCCGCGAGCCGACTCTCCTCGTCCCTCTGGAAGATGCCGCGGTCGGTGCCCTGCGCTATGAGTTGCCTGATCTCCTGCTCCGAGTGCGTGTCGTCCCCCTCGGAGGCCGGCGACACCCCCAATGCGCCCGTGATGGCGTTGGCCGTGCCGTTGAAGACGATGGTGAAGGGATAGAGCAGGTAGTAGAAGAACCTCATGAACGGCGCCACGAAGAGCGAGGTCCCCTCGGCCTTCTGGATGGCGAACGTCTTGGGTGCCAGCTCCCCGAAGACCACGTGCAAGAACGAGGCGATAAACAGGGCTATGGCTATCGCTATGGGGTGGAGTAGCGAGGCGGGGAGGCCGAAGGTCTCCAGCAGGGGCTCTATCAGGTTCGCGATGGCCGGTTCGGCTAAAGCCCCGATGCCCAGCGAGCAGATCGTGATGCCGAGTTGGCAGACGGCGAGGTACTGGTCTAGCTTCTGCTGGGCCGTCTTGAGCAGGCCGGCCGAGGGCTTGCCCTCCTCCATGAGCCGGTCCACCTGCGTCGCCCGTATCCTCACGAAGGCGAACTCCGCCGCCACGAACAGGCCGTTCAGGGCGACGAGCAGGAGGGCGGCCAGGATCCTGAGGACCGGCAGGCCCGCGGAAGCTACTACGTCCAGGATGACTCCTCGAAAGATAGGGGGCGCCTCCAGAGCGGAGACGCGCGGGTACTCGATATGTCGCTAGGTTCCATTCGTGCGTTGCGGAATATACCACCCGCCACCTGCGGCCAAACCCGGGGCCTCAGTACAGCAGCCGCTTGTCGAGCACGTTGAGGAGCTCCTCGCCCGCCAGGTAGCGCCTGAGGTTCTCGCAGAAGAGGTCGGCCTGCGCGGCGTTTATAAGCTCGGGCACGACGTCGGTGGTGTGGGCGCTTATGATGACGTTCTCCATGCCCCAGAGCGGGCTCTCCTCCGGCAGCGGCTCGACCTCGAACACGTCGAGCGCCGCCCCCGAGAGATGCCCTATCTCCAAAGCCTCGACGAGCGCCGCCTCCTCCACCACCTTGCCGCGGCCGACGTTGGCAAAGTAGGCGCCCGGCTTGATGGCGGCCACGGCCTCCCGGTCGAGCAGCCGCTCCGTCTGGGGGGTGCCGGGGAGCGTGAGGGCGACGAAGTCGGCGAGGCCCAGGGCTTCTTTCAAGTCTTTTGTCTCGTAGAGCTCGTCGAAGGAGCCCCAGGCGTCGTCGTCCTCGCGTACCGTGCGCTTCACGCCGACGAGGCGCATGCCGAAGGGCCGCGCCCTGTCGGCTATGGCCCTGCCTATGCTGCCGGTCCCGACGACGCAGAGCGTCTTGCGCTCCAGCGTGCCGGTCGTGCCCTGCCGCCAGGTTCTGTTAGCTTTGTCCCTCCTGAGCAGGTCCAGGCCCTTGACGTGCTGGAGCATGCCCATGAGCACGAACTCCGCGAGCGGGCCCGAGTAGATCCCGCTCGCCGTGGTCACCACGACGTCTGTCTCCACGAGCCCCGCCGCCCGCGCCACCTCCCCGGCCCCGGCCATGCTCCCCTGCACCCACCGCAGTCTCGGGGCGACCTCCATAAGATCCCCTATGTGGCCGCGCGGGAAGTCGTAGAGCACCTCCGCCTTCGCGAGCATCCCCAGAAACTCCTCTTCCTCCTCCGGCGTCCGCCCCCAGCCCTCCGGGCCGTTGTGGTCGCCCTCCCACCGCGGCGGCGGGACGAGGTCTGGCCTGTAGAGGATCTCCAGGCGGTCGTCCACCTCCCGGAAGCGGCGGACGAACTCCTCCTCGAAAAAGCTGGCCACGGCAACGGTCGTCATATCGTCTCCTCTCGTCGATGCGCGCTGGCCGCGCCGGTTCTCGGCACGTTGCCTTCGGCAACTTTCGGCCGTCAGCTTAGAGCTTTGGGCGGGGCGATGCCGCCCCGCCGGGGTTCTTCGGGGGCCGAGATGCTAACCTTGACGGGTGGACGAGTTGATCGACGTGCGGGACGAAGCCGGGGAGCCGACCGGCGAGGTCGTGTGGAAGAGCGAGGCGCACCGGCTCGGGCTGTGGCACCGGTGTATTCATTGCTGGATCTTCGGCGTCGACGCCCGAAAACCCTACCTCCTCGTGCAGCGCCGCGCCGCGACGAAGGACACCTGGCCCGGTTACCTGGACCTCGCGGTGGGCGGGCACCTGGCGGCGGGGGAGAGGCCCCTCGACGGCCTGCGGGAGGTCGAGGAGGAGCTCGGGCTGCGGGTGGACCCGGGGAGGCTCGTGCCCCTCGGGACGCGCCGCGCGGAGCAGAAGATACCGGAGGGACTCGACCGGGAGTTCCAGGACGTCTTCCTGCTCCGCGACGACACCCCACCGGGCGACCTCCGGCTCCAGAGGGAGGAGGTGGAGGCCGTGCTCGGCATCGGGCTCGAGGACGCGGAGGCGCTGGGGGCCGTGGGCTCCGCTCCAGCCCGGGAGTACCGCGGCGGGGAACCTTCTGAGGTCGAGGTACAGGTCTCGGACTTTGTCCCGAACACCGACGATTACCTCCGGCGGATTGCGGTGGCGGCGCGCGCCGCGCTCGGCGGCGGACCCGTGGAGAGGATTTTCTAGTCCGCCTCCCCAAGCTGCCGGACGGCGAGGTCCGCCTTCCATCCCGCGCTCCTGAGATCCCTCAACGCGTTCTCCGCGTACTCGTTTTCCGGCTTACCGACCTCTGCCTCCCCGAGCGCCGCGAGCGCGCGGGCGGCCCCCGCCGCGAGATGCGTGGCCGCGGCGGCCGGGGACCGGCCTGGGAGGGCGGCGGCGTTGCAGGCGGCGAGCGTCGCCAAGTCGGCGCAGGCGAGCGCCGCCTCCACGAGGGAGTTGGCCGTCCCGGTTTCGGTGGGCGAGCGCAACCCGCGACCCAGGTCTCCCGCCAGGCCCCGGACGGTCTCAAGCTGCAGACCGTCGCCCGCCCCGCAGGCCTCGACGAGAAGGTCAGCCGCAAGAACGCCCGCAGACGCGACGTCCGTGTGTCTAGAGATCATCGCCACATTCTATCCCGAGAGGCGACCTCGGCCGGAGAGGCCGGCGGCAGAAAGCTGGCCGCCCTCCCTAAGACGTGTCTATGTAGCGGTAGCGGGCGACGAGGAACATGAAGGCGCCGTAGAGGACGAGGCCGGCGGCGATGACGCCGAGCATGTAGGAGCCCAAGGGTTGGTCCTGGATGGTCTCGAGCGCCCCGCCGAGGCCGCGGGTCTCCTTGGGATCCGATTGGTAGGCGGCCAGGAGCAGGAACGCCCCGGCCGCCCCGATAGCCACGGCCCTCGCGGCGGTGCCGATGCGCCCGAGGAGCGTCGTCCAGACCTCCCTGGCCCCGCCCATCCGGCCGAGCGCGAGCTCGCCCCGGAACTTCGCGTTGTAGGCCGCGTAGAGCTGGTAGAGGCCGACGCCTATCACGATGACGCCGACGACCGCGACCAGGATCCTGCCGATCGGCGGCTGGTAGGCCATGGCGCTCGCGGCCATGGCGTCCTCCGAGCTGTCCTCCGCCCCGAAGACGGACTGGGCCGTGGTGAAGGCGAGAAGGCCGTGAATGGCGCCGCTCCCCACGTAGCAGACGCGGCGGACGACGCCGTGGGCGTCCGAGCCCCTGTCGTCCGGGTCCATCACGCCCTGAACGACCTTCCAGGCCGCGTACCCGAAGAGCCCCACGGACAGGAGCACGAGCAAGAGCCCGCCGAGGGGTTGCGACCCGATGCTCCGCATCGCGCCATCGGGGCTCGCGGTCTTGCCGCCCATCCCGAGGGCCTCCAGCATCGCCAGGAGCCCGATGGTCGCGTAGACCACGCCCTTCGCCACGTAGCCGAGCCGCGCCATGACCCGAACCCAGGGTCGCGCGTGCCGGGCCGCCGTCTCGGCGTGCCCCTTGGCGTCTTCGACCGCCCGATCCGTGCGTCCCACCCGCCAACCCCTCTCAGAGGTTCCAACCCGCGGTACTCTACACCCAAGGCGCGCCCCCCGTCGGCGCCCGTACCGTAGCCGGGGGTTGGGATGCCTCGACCGGGAGGACGGTGCGCCGGTGAGCGGATGGGCCCGGCACGAACCCGGGCGGCGCGATATATTGACTGTATGAGGGCCGCGCTCGCGCAGATCAACACCACCGTCGGCGACGTGTGGGGCAACGTCGAGAAGATGAAGGGCGCTCTAGGGCGGGCCGTGGACGCCGGCGCCGACCTCGTCGCCTTCCCCGAGCTGACCGTCACGGGTTATCCGCCCGAGGATCTGCTCATGCGCCCGAGCTTTATCCAGGAGAACCTGGAGGGCCTGGCGGAGTTCGCGCGGGCCGTGCCGGAAGGGGTCGCGTGTGCCGCGGGCTTCGTGGACCTGAACGGCGACCTGTTCAACGCCTGCGCCGTCGTCTCGGGTGGGGAGGTTCTGCACCGCTACCACAAGCGCTACCTGCCCAACTACGGCGTCTTCGACGAGAACCGCTACTTCAGGGAGGGCTCCGGCTCGGCGATGCTGGATCTCGGCGGGCCGCTCGTCGGGGTCAGCGTCTGCGAGGACATCTGGTACCCCGGCGGGCCGGCGCGCGAGCAGGCCCTGGCGGGCGCGAGCGTGCTGTTGAACATCTCCGCCTCCCCATACCACCGGCAGAAGGGCACCTTCAGGGAGAGGATGCTCGGCGTGCGGGCCTCGGACTACGGGTGCTACGTGGTCTTCTGCAACCTCATCGGCGGGCAGGACGAGCTCGTCTTCGACGGCCACTCCGTCGTCTTCGACCCGGAGGGGCGCCTCGTTGGCAGGGCGAGGCCCTTCGAAGAGGACCTGCTCGTGGTGGACCTACACCCGTCGGAGTCGCTGATACAGCGCCTCCACGACCCCCGCCCGCGCAAGGAGAACCCCGAGCACGCCCCCGAGGTCGTCCGGATCCCGAGCCCTGCGACCCGGACCGCGAGGGCCGCCGCGGACGCCCGCGTCGAGCCCTACCCGCCCGAGGAGGGGGAGGTGCTGGAGGCGCTCGTGCTGGGGCTGCGCGACTACTTCCAGAAAAACGGGTTCTCGCGGGCCGTGCTCGGCCTCTCCGGCGGTATAGATTCCTCCCTGGCCGCGGCCGTGGCCGTGCGGGCCTTGGGCCCCGAGAACGTAACCGGCGTCCTCATGCCGAGCCGCTACACCTCCGACCTCTCCAACACCGACGCGGCGGCGCTCGCCAAGAACCTCGGCATAGACACCCAGACCATCCCCATAGGCCCGGCCTTCGACGCCTACGCGGAGATGATGGCCGGGGCGTTCAAGGGGCTGCCCGAGGACGTGACCGAGGAGAACCTGCAGAGCCGCATCAGGGGGAACATCCTGATGGCCCTCTCGAACAAGTTCGGCTGGATCGTTCTCAGCACGGGAAACAAGAGCGAGATGAGCGTCGGCTACTCGACCCTCTACGGGGACTCGGCCGGCGGCTTCGCCGTCATAAAGGACGTCCCCAAGAACCTCGTCTACCGCGTCTCGCGCGAGGTCAACAGGGTGGAAGGACGGGAGGTCATCCCCGAGTCCGTCCTGGACAAGGAACCCTCCGCCGAGCTGCGCGAGGACCAGCGCGACACCGACTCCCTGCCGCCCTACGAGGTCCTCGACCCCATCCTCGAAGCGTACATCGAGGAGGACAAGGGCATAGCCGAGATAGTGGCCGCCGGTTACGACGAGGACGACGTCAGGCGCATCGTGGGGCTTGTGGACCGGGCCGAGTACAAGCGACGCCAGGCCCCCACCGGCATAAAGGTCACCGGCCGCGCCTTCGGCCGCGACCGCCGCATGCCCATCACCAACCGCTTCTCCGAACGCAAGGGGTAGCGGTTCGCTCTCGCGAACCGCGCCGACAGCTTTCAGCCATCAGCCGGTTTTGGGGGCGATGATCTGGAAGGTTTTCGCGTACTTCTGCCTAAGCCCTACGGCGTCTGTTGCCACTGCCGGGCTGCTCCAATAGCGCGGAAGCT
>JAUJMB010000239.1 GCA_030447045.1 Rubrobacteraceae bacterium
GGCAAGGGCGTGGCGCTCAAGATCATGGACGGCTACTCCATAAGCCACCCGAAGCTCGTCGAGCACTTCCGGAGCATCGCCGAGCGCGAGGGCATCACCCACCAGATGGAGATACTCCCCTTCGGCGGCACCGACGCCGGCGGCGTCCAGCGCCTGCACGGCGGCATACCGGCCATCACCCTCTCCATCCCCTGCCGCTACGTCCACACCCCCAACGAGATGGTGAACGCCGAGGACGTCCAGGCCGCCATAACCCTCCTCGCCCGCTACCTCGAAGAGGCGCACACCGGCGACTACGCGCTCTAGGGCCCGTCCCGTGGATCCCGCGCGCGCCGTAGAAGAGAACGGGGCGGAGTTCCTGCTCGCGCTCGGCCGCGCGGCGGGCGCCGAGGAGCGCGACGACGGGCGCGTCCAGTGGATTATCGGCAACTGCCCCATCGACTACCATAACGCCGTCGTCCGGGCCGACCTCTCCCCCGCGGAGGCCGACGGCGAGATCCTGGCCTCCCGGGAGAAGATGCGAGAGCTCGGGGTCCCCGGCTCCTGGCACGTCGGGCCCGCGATGCGCCCCTCCGACCTCGGCGAGCGCCTCCTCGCCCACGGCTTCGAGTACGGCGGCGACGACATAGGGATGGCGATGGACCTCGCGGCCCTCGGGCCGAGCCCCCAGGTACCTGAGGGCTTCACGGTCGAGAGGGTCAGGGACGATGAGGGCCTGCGGGCCTGGGAGCGCACGCTCGCCTCGGGTTTCGGGGAGGGCCCGGTCGAGGCGCGGTGGGTTGCGCAGATGTACGGCAGGGCGGGGTTCGGGGACGACGCCCCGTGGCGTCACTTTCTGGGCCTGCTAGGCGGGGAGCCCGTCGCGACGAGCACGCTCTTCCTCGGGGCGGGGGCGGCCGGTGTCTACTTCGTCTTCACGGTGGAGGGGGCGCGGCGGCGGGGCATCGGTGCGGCGGTAACGGCCGCGGCGCTGCGGGAGGCGCGGAGGTTAGGCTACGGGCTCGGCGTGCTCGGGTCCTCGGAGATGGGGTACGGCGTCTACCGCCGGCTGGGCTTCAGGGAACGGTGCCGGATCGGCCTCTACGAATGGCAGCCGGGCGGCTGACGCGCCCGGAGAGACCGCCAACGGAGCGGGAATACTAACCCCCTCCGCTCAGCGCGACTGCTCCAGCACGTAGACGTGGAGCGAATCGGGGAGCGTCTGGGGCGTCAGCTCGAGTTCCGGGCCTCCTACCCTCGTCACGGCGTCGGCCGGGCAGCGTTCGAGAAAGGTCTCGACGGGCTCGATCTCGAGCACGCCGCGCGGGCTGAAGTAGTGCATCGGGATCACCACGCGCGGGCCGATGGCGGCTATGGCCGCGTCGAGGTCCTCTAGCGAGATCGTCGCGTGGGCGCCGGTGAGCGCGAAGAGCACGTCCACGTTCCCGGCCAGCGCGTCGAGGTGCGCCTCCGGGACGGGGTTCCCGATGTCGCCCATGTGCAGCACGCGCAGGCCCCCGAGCGTGAACAGGTACAAAGCGTTCGCGTCCGGGTCGCGCCCGAAATCGAAGGTCATGCTCTCCATGGCGGGGAACGGACGGATGTGCACGCCGAGCACCTCTTCCCCTTCCGGGGGCAGCTCCAGCGCGTTGACGACCGTGGGGTCGCCCCGCACGTGGGACGGATCGGAGTGGAAGGAGTCGGTGGCCGAGGACATGATGACGAGGTCCGCCGGCTCGTCTATCGGGTCGAAGTTGGAGCCCTCGGGGCCTGGCGTGTAGGGGTCGGTTACGACGGAGAGCCCGTCGGCCTCCAGGCGGAAGCTGGCGTGGGCGTAGAACGTGATCCTCACTGGCATCCCTCCGTGACGGTCATCTCGGTGTTGTTAGAGCCTGGCGGGAGGGAAGCTCAGGCGCCCTCCACCTTCTCGCCCTGGAAAAGCTCCCACACCTCGACGATGTCGTCGGTGTTGGCCGAGAACTCCTGCAGGTGCGGGGACTCCATGTGCCTCTCCCACAGCTGCCGGTTCGTCCAGTTCTCGTAGAACATGATCAGGCCGGGGTCCTCGACGGAGCGGTGCATGTCGTAGTTTATGCACCCCTCCTCGGCTAAAGTCGGCCCCACGAGCTTGCGGCACTCCTCGAAGAGCTGCTCCTCGGAGCCGCTCTTGGCCTTCAACTTGGCGATGATGGTGAGCTGATCCACCCTATCCCTCCTCTTCCCAGCGATACGGCGCGCAGTATGGCACCCTCGCCAAAACGCGTCAATCGGCGGTCCCGCTGGTTATCGGGCGGACTTCGGGTAGCATCTGTGGTTCAGACGGATCTAGGAGGCAACATGACCGAAAAGAGCTACGACAGCCCGCCCGAGATGGCGCTCAAGCCGGGCTACGACTACCACGCGGTGCTCGTCACGAGCCAGGGAACCGTGAGGGTGCGGCTCTTCGCCGAAGAGGCGCCCGAGACGGTCAACAACTTCGTCTTTCTGGCCAGGGACGGGTACTTCGACGGGACCACCTTCCACCGCGTCATAAAGGATTTCATGGTGCAGGGCGGGGACCCGACGGGGACCGGGGCGGGCGGCCCCGGGTACCGCATCGCCGACGAGTTCCACCCCGAGCTCCGGCACGACAAGCCCGGCGTCCTGTCGATGGCGAACGCTGGCCCCAACACGGGCGGCTCGCAGTTCTTTATCACGCACGTGGCGACGCCTTGGCTGGACGACCGGCACGCGGTCTTCGGCGAGGTCGTCGAGGGCATGGACGTGGTCAACTCCATCAGGGAGCGGGACCCGCAGCGCGCCCGCGAGCCCGGGGAGACCATCGAGCGCGTCGAGATCGAAGAGGTCCCCAAAGGCTAAAGCCTTCCACCCCAGCCCTGCCCCCGTGGGTGCGGATTTACAGCCAGCCCGCGGGGGTAAGCACTACCCTCGCCCCAGACCGCAACCCGAACGGGGGACTCGCATGTCCAAAGAAGTTGCAGACAGGTTCGTGGAAGCCCTGTGGAAGCTCGAAGAGGACAGGGACGTCGAGGCCCTCGTCGCGGTACACACCGAGGACTGCGACGTCGGAAACGTGGCGGTGCCCAAGACCTTCTCCGGCCACGACGGCCTGCGCGAGTTCTGGACGAGCTACCGCGACACCTTCGGCAGCATGAAGAGCGAGTTCCGCAACGTCTTCGCCGACGACGCCGGCCACGC
>JAUJMB010000003.1 GCA_030447045.1 Rubrobacteraceae bacterium
TGGGCCAGCCTGGCGCTCCGGCGCTGGGAGGCCGTGAAGCTCTCCGCGAGGGCCTGGTAGGAGTCGCGCTGGGCCTCGGTCATCTCCCTGGCCGTGCGGGTGATCTTCTCGACGTTCGTGGTAGTAGCCACTGGTCTTACCTCCATAATGGTTGATCTCTTCATCTATATTCCTTACGCATATATATACCACACTCTCGCGTTGCAAAACAACCTGTCTGCGCTTCGGGTGAATTGGGTCACACACCGGGGTGTTCGGGCCCTGGGAGTGGCCGGATGCAGGTTCTCGACCGGGCTGTTTCGTCGAGGGCCGGCCGGGATCGGGATCGGCGGTTCTTCCACGGGGCCCCGCGGCGCCGGCCGGCACCCCGAGACGCCAGCCTGGCCTCCCTGGTAAGGCGACCTAGCCGGAGGCAACCCAACTGGACCCGCTGGCTACCATGAGACGCTCAGGGGTTGCCTCCCGGCGACGTCCATCCTCCAAAGGGATGCGCCGCATCGGTCGAAGATGTTACGGCCCGCGAGGAGGCCTCGAGACTCGAAGACAAGGAGCGGCGGCCATGGGCGTCACAAGCCAGGACACCTCTTCTGAGGGGATGGCCGCGGCGATCGAGGCGAATATCGTCGAGACGTCCTCGCTCTTCGGTCGCGTGCCGGGCACGGATTTGCACGACGAAGATCCCGACCTGCGCTTCTACGTCACCGCCGGGGTCCCCTTTCCCCTCTTCAACCACGTCCACCTGACGAGGCTGCTGCGGGAGAACCCAGACGCCAGGATCGGGGAGATCCGGCGTCACTACGCGGCGCGCCGGCTCCCCTTTGTGTGGTCGGTGGGCCCTTTCAGCCGTCCGTCGGATCTCGGTTCGCGGCTGGAGTCGCACGGCCTGAGGTGCGTGGAACGGCTGCCTGGCATAGCCGCGGACCTGCGGGCACTCAACGAGGACATCCCGTTCCCTGCCGGGTTGACCGTAGAGCGGGTGGGCGACGCCGAGGTTTTGAGGGAGCACGTCGAAGTCGCGAGGGCGGGGTTCGGGATGCCGGGGTTCGTCACCGGGGCACTTCTCGAGGCCTGTAGCGTTTTGGGCCTGGAGGAAGACGACCCGTTCGGTCACTACGTGGGTCGGCTCGGCGGGGAGGTGCTCGCCACGGCCTCGCTCTCGCTCGCGGCGGGAGTTGCAGGAATCTTCAACGTCGTCACCCTGCCCAAAGCGAGGAGACGGGGGATGGGCGCGGCGCTGACGCTGGCGGCGCTGCGAGACGCCCGCAAGCGGGGGTACCGTATCGGCATCCTGCAGTCCTCGGCCATGGGCCTGGGCGTCTACCGTCGCCTGGGCTTCGGGCAGTACGGCACCCACCTCGTGTACGCGGGGACCGGACAGGAGTGAGCCCCGCGGGGGCCCCTCCAAACGCTCGCTGTGTCTAAAGGACGCCGCGGCGGCGAGACGTCGTGCCGTGGGGCTTCTTGCCGATCCAGGCGACGAACTTCTGGATGTCCGGGTGCGACCTGAGGGCTTCGATGGTGTTGTAGTCGCGTTCGAGCTCTTTATTGTCGAGGACCGTGTGGATGTGGCGGTGGCACGGGGAGCACAGGCCGACGGTGCGGTGGATCTCCTGCCGGTCGAAGGTCTTCTTGTTCTTTTTGTTCTTGTGGCGCGTCCTGGGGACGAGGTGGTGGCGCGTCAGCCGCTCCACCGTCCGGCCGCAGAGCCCGCACTCCCCGGCGCCGTTGGTATCGTTCACCGGCGGATTCTATCGCCCATCCGGGACGCGGCGGGTGATAGCTCTCCCGTGGGCGCCGGGGTCAGGAGAAAGCCAGGTCTCGCGCGCCCAGAAGGACCGAGATCTCCCCAAACCCGTCCTCGACGGCCCTTTCCAACCCCGCGCCCGGCCGCTCGAACATGCCCAGGCGCACCCGCATGACCCTGCCGGAGAAGCGCGCCTGCCAGGCCCCTGCCGCCCTCCCGCCCACAAGTACCACGCCGCGGCCGTCCCCGGCAGGCGTGTAGACGCGGTCCTGGATATGCGGGTGCACGAAGCGCCCGCGCCCGTCGGGGGCGTAGCCCATCGTGTAACAGTCCCGGCGAGAGGCCGAAGGGCTCCATCCTCCACTTCGCCCTGCGGACCTCGGATTGCGACGCGGCCACGGAGCGGGTGCGGGCCGCGGGCGGCACCATCACCCAGGAGCCTGCCGACGCGGTGCTCGAAGGCGACCCGCCCGTGCCCGTGCGCTACTTGTTCTGCGAAGGGCCGGACGGCGAGCAGATCGAACTGCTGCAGGCCGACCTGCTCTGATCCACCACAAGGGTCAACACGCGCAGACCGCGCCTCCGCGAGGCTTTTAGGCCCTGGAGGTTCCGAGACTTCTAGGAGGGGGAGGCCTAGACCCCGCCCCAAACACGCGCCCCCAAGAACCTCAAGACCCGATGCCTGACGCCCGTAACCTTCCTCCAAAAGCCCGTCTTTTCGGCAAGCCGCTTCAGGGGCACGAGAACCCTTGGTGGAGATCTAGCGCCGCCTCCCCCGCGGCGGATGCACGACGTAGACCACCCTTCCCTGCACCTCCGCCTCCTCGGCGGGCACGACGAGGTCCTCGTGGTCCCCGTTCTCGGGCCGCAGGCGCAAGAACTCCTCCCCGGCCTCGCCCCTCTCGCGGAAGATCCTCTTGACGGTGACCTCCTCCCCGCCCCGCAGGAGCGCGACGACGACCTCACCGTCGGCCGGGTTCTCGTCCTCCTCCACGACGAGCACGTCCCCGTCCTCGATCCCGGCCCCCGTCATGCTCTGCCCGACGGTCCGCAAGGCGTAGCGCCTCTTCCCCGACCGGGAGAACCTGAGCTCGGGCGGCAGGTAGAAGGACTCGTCGTCCACCGCCACGGCCTCGAGGCCCCGCCCGGCGGCGATGCGCCCCAGAAGCGGCATCTCCCCCAGAACCTCCCAGCCCTTCCTCGTGAGCCGGACGCCCCGCGCCCGGCGCGACCGGCCCTCCCGCTCGACGTACCCCTCCTCCTCCAGCCTCTTGAGGTGCTTGTGGGCCGTCTGGGAGCTCCGCAACCCCACGGCCTCCCCCAACTCGCGCACGGTCGGCGCCCCCCCTCTCCCGGCGCTCAGGCGGGCCAGGTGCCGGAGCATCTCCAACCTCTTGCCCCAATTCTCCGGGACCACCACCGCTCCCTTCGTCGTAGCACCCCGGGGACACTCTAGCGGATCGTGCCCTGGACTGCAAACTACAGTTTGTGGTAGCGTGGAAGGAGAAAAAAGAGGAGCGCCCCCACCCCGGGCCTCGGAGGCCGAACGGCGACCAACCAGTAGCGGCCTTCGAGGGATTGAGGAGGCGAGGACGCCCTTCGCCCGGATTATACCGGGTAGGAAGGGTCCTCCCCACCCCCGGCTCGGCCCTGGCCCGGAGCCCGGGCCGCTGGCGTTCCCGGGAGAGGAGGGTCTCTTGGAGGCGAGCGTCGCGGAGATACACGCCTACCCGCCCAGGCCGGAGGGTTTCGAGGAGCCGCTGTTCCCGACGGCGGCCTCGAGGCGGGCGGTGGCGGATCACCTGCTGGCCGCGCCCTGGCTCTCGCGGGCTTCGGACCTGGCGCGGGGGTCCGGCGGCTCGGCCCGCGCCGCGCGGGAGCCGGTGGAGTTCGATGGCGCCGCCGGCCAGCTTGGGGTCTCATGGTCCTCGGGCCGGAGACGGTACGCGAAGAGGCGGCTCGTGGTAAGGGAGCTCGCGCGCTGGCGGGAGGTCTCAGGCTGGTGGGACGAGGGGCGGTCCGTCGACAGGAGCGTCTTCAGGGTGCTCCTCTCGTGCGGGTCGGTGGTGGACCTGGCCAGGGAGAGGCCCGGCGGCTGGTTCCTCGTGGGCGTGGTGGATTGAGCACCCCCCGAAGCTTCGTCCACCTGCACGTCAGGAGCGGCTTCTCCTACGGCTACGGCGTGGCGACGCCCGCGGAGCTGCTGGAGGAGGCGGCGCGCACGGGGATGCGCTCGATGGCCTTGACCGACAGGGACGGGCTGTACGGCATCCCGCGCTTCCTGGAGGCCTCTGGAGAGATCGGCCTCTCCCCCATCGTCGGGGCGGAGGTGAGCATCGGGGGCGGCGGGCACCTCGTGCTGCTGGCCGAGGGGATGGAGGGGTACCGTTCGCTGTGCCGGCTCATCACGGCCTACAGGTGCTCCTCCGGGGACCGGCGCCGTCCGTCTTGCCCGCTGGCGACGGTGCTGGAGCACGCCGCAGGGCTCGTGTGCCTTACCGGGGCGATCCCGTTCGGGCTACTGCCCCGTCTCCTCCTCTCCGGACGCGGCACCCGGGCCGCGGAGGTCTTGGGGCTTCTGCGGGAGGCGTTCGGGCGGGACGGTGTCTTCGCGGAGCTAACGGACGACGGGACGGCCGGCGGCCGGGGGAGGCTCGCGAAGGTCGCGGCGTTCGCGCGGGCGGTGGGCCTGCCGACCCTGGCGACGAACGAGGCGGCTTACCTGCGGCCGGGGGACCATCGCCTGCACGAGGTAATGGTGGCGGCCTCGCACCTGTCTTCCTTGCCTGGTCCGGAGTACCGCCCCACAGACCAGCTCTACCTGAAGCCCCCGGGTGGGATGCGTCGGCTCTTCGCGGGGTACCCGGAGGCGCTGGCGAACGTTGCTGCGGTGGCGGGGCGGTGCGCCGGGGCGGTGGACCTGTCGGGAGGGGTGCACGTGCCCGTCGCGAGGGTCCCACGTGGGGCGTCGGCGCGAGGGGTCCTGAGGAGGGAGGCGTTCGCCGGGGCGAGGAGGCGCTACGGCGAAGGCGGCGAGGACCCGACGCTCGCGGAGGTGGCAGCAAGGCTCAGGCGGGAGCTCCGGTGCATAGACCGTCGGGGTTTCGCGCCTTACTTCCTGGTGGCCCAAGAGGCGCGGGGGATCGCAAAGGCGAGGGGCATCCCGGTGACGGGTAGGGGGAGCGCGGCCAACAGCCTGGTCTCGTACTGCCTGGGGCTGACCCAGCCGGAGCCGTTCGGCAACGGGCTGCTCTTCGAGAGGTTCATGCACGAGGGTCGCCTGGACCCGCCGGACATAGACCTGGATTTCTGCTCCGTAAGAAGGGACGAGGTGAGGTTCGAGATGATCCGTCGCCACAGAGGGAGCGGGGCGGCGGAGGCGGCGACCGTCCAGACCATGTCCCTGCGCGGGGCGGTGAGGGTGGCCGCCCGCGCGCTCGGGCACCCGCCGCGCGAGATAGACGCGCTCTCCCGCCACGTCCCGACCCGGTTCAGGGACCGCAACAGGGTGTACGCGGGGCTCTCGGGGTGGAAGGAGGCGCTGGAGGAGCCGGCCATGCGAGGCCACCCCCTGCAAGACACGAAGAAGTACCGGCTTCTCCTGGAGCTCTCCGCGGGTCTCCTTGGGCGCGTCAGGGAGGCCGGGACCCACAGCGGCGGGATGGTCTTCGGGACGGCGGAGCGCCACCTCTCCGAGCTGGTGCCGCTCGAGCCCTCGGGGAAGGAGGGGCTCTTGCGCTGCCAGTACGACAAGGACGACCTGGAGCGGGTAGGCCTCCCGAAGCTCGACCTGCTGGGCCTGCGGATGCACACCGCGCTGCACAGGGCAGGCGTCCTCGCTACGAAGAGGACCGGCAGGAAGGTGGACCCCTACGATCTCCCGCCCGAGGACGGGGAGACCTACAGGCTCATCCAGACCGGAAAGAACGCCGGGATGTTCCAGCTCGAGTCGCCGGGGCAGATGCATTTGAGCCGGCGGCTCAGGCCCGGGAGGTTCACGGACCTTGTGGCCCAGATCTCGCTCTTCAGGCCGGGGCCCGTCAGGGGGGACCTTGTAACCCCCTTCGTCAGGAGAAAGAACGGCGAAGTGGCGCACGAGGCCATCCTGCCGCAACTCGACGAGGTGCTGCGCCGCACCTACGGCGTCCTCGTCTACCAGGAGCAGGTCCTCGCCGTGGCGAACGCCGTGGCGGGCTTCAGCCTTATGGAGGGGGACCTTCTCCGCCGCGCCATGACCAAGGACCGTGGCCCGAACGCCATGAACGGCCTGCGCCGCGACTTCCTGAACCGGGCGGAGGGCAACGGCGTCCCGGCTGCAAAAGCGAGCGAGGTCTTCTCCTGGATGGAGGGCTTCTCCGTCTACGGCTTCTCCGCCGCCCACGCCGCCTCCTTCGCCGAGCTCTCCTACGCCAGCGCCTACATGAGGACGCATTACCCGGCCGAGTTCTTCTGCGCCCTCCTGGGCTCCCAGCCGATGGGCTTCTACAGCCCCAGGCTGCTGCTGAACGAGGCGAGGAGGATCGGGCTCGGGATACTCCCGCCTGACGCCAACGTCTCGGAGGGAGACTTCACCGTCGAGGACGCCCCCGAAGGCCCCGCGCTCCGCGTCGGCCTCCGCTACTGCAAGGGCCTCTCCGAGAGGGCCATCGCCTCCATCGAGGCCGAGCGGCGCGGGAGGCCCTTCGTCTCCGTCGCCGACCTGTACGGCAGAACCGCCGTCGAGAGGGACTCGCTGGAGAACCTCGTCAGGGGCGGGTTCCTAGACGGCCTGCCTGATAGAGGCAACAGGTCCAAGCTGCTGGACGATGCCGGGTCCCTGCCGAAGAAGAGGCGGCGGGCGGGGCAGCCCGAGATACCCCTGACGCACCCGGCGAGCTGGTGGGTCTCGCGCGAGAGGAGGAGCATTCGGCACCTGCCCCTGGCCGGGAACGCTAAAGAGAGGATGGAGTGGGAGGTCCTGGGCCTCAACGTCCGCCGGCATCCCCTCCTCCCCTACCGCGCGGCGCTGGAGGAGCTGGGGGTGGCTTCGAGCGAGGAGATCAAGGAACTTCCGCACGGTACCCGTGCCCGCGCGGCCGGCCTCATAGAGTGCCTGCAGAGCCCCCCGACCAAGAGCGGCCACCGGGTCTACTTCCTCCTGATAGAGGACGAGAGCGGCCTGCTGCAGGCCACCCTCTTCCGGTCTGCCTACAGCAGGTGCGGCGACCTGCTCCACCGCGAAGGCGCCTTCCTGCTCGAGGGCCGGGTGGAGAGGACCGCCGCCAGGGGCTTCGCCTTTCTCGTCGACCGCGCGCGGAGCCTGCGCGAGGCCCTCGCTGGCGCCGCGATGCCGGCGCCGCGGGTTACGCCTTCGCCCGGGGCCTTCTTGCGGGCGGGGAGGCGCGGCAGAAAGGCCAGCTAAGGGTTAGCTGGCGCGGAAAACGTTCTCGCGGTGCCACCGAAGCGACTCGACGTCGGGCCAGAACGGTCTCCGAGAGGGGCCAAGGATGACCCGCCCTTCGAGGTTGGTCAGGTAACCGGGCAGGTTATCCACCACGTTCAGGTGGGGGGAAGCCAGGATCTCGTACCCCGAAGATACTCTCATGAGCCCCTCGTCGAACACCCAGTGGCACATCCGGCAGAGGGCCATGCCGTTGGCGGGACGATCGTCGTGCGTCACGCTCCACGGGACGATGTGCGCCGCCGCTACCGCCGTGTGCCCGTCGAGGGTGCGGACGCGAATGCCGCACAGGGCGCAGCGGTGGAGGTACGCGGTGACGATGGCCCGCCGGAAACCCTGGTCGCGGACGGCGGGCCGGTACGCTTCCTCGACGGGCAGCGTCTCTTCGACCCTGGTGTCTTCGGGCCGTTTCAGCAACTCTTCACTGTAGACGAAGGCGCCGCGGTTGATGGCGCCCTGATCGACGATAGGCCGTCTCACTTCCGGGGAGAAGTACGTCTCGATCAGGACGCTTCGAAGCCGGTCGCGGCCCTCACCTGACCGCATAAGGTCGTAGAGATCATCGTCCAGACGGGCCCCGATGACCTCTTCCCGGAGGCGAGACAGGTACGCGATCTGTGAACCGAGGCGGGTGCCCTCGTGCCTCGGGATCAGGTGCCAGAACCCGTCGCCTCGCAGGTGGAAGAAGGGCAGCGCGAGGTTGCCCGGACGGCCGAAGGGCAGGACGCGTTCCCAGTACCGGCCAAACAGCTCCGCGAGGTCGTCCGTGATCTCTATCAGGTTCGAGGAGACCTTGCCTGAGTCGAAAAGGTCCAGCACGCACAAGAGCAAGAGCGGCTTGTGCGGGGCCTGATGCGCCGTAACCCCGGACCATACCTTGCGGTTCCTGTTGGTCCGGAGCCGGGCGAAGCGCGCTGTGTAATCTTCTATCCCATCGCCCATCAAAGCGCAGCCATGTTAGCCGCTAGGCTTCTTCCCGCGCCAACCTCGAACCGTGTCGAGGTGGTCGCACCTCTAGGCGGAAGCCTCGAACGGGTTATGCACCCGCACGCCGGTGCGCGCGACGTCGGAGGTGTTGCGGGTAACGAAGGTCATGTTTCTGACCTTCGCCGTTGCTGCCATCAGCCCGTCTCGGGTGGAGATGGGATCCGGCGCGTTCATCCTTCCCCACTCTTCCGCGGCCTCCAGGTCGATGGGCAGGATGCGGTCGGCATGATCCCGGCGCAGCCCCGCGAGCCAGGCCTCCAAATGGCCGGCCTGAATGGGGTCCCGTCTTCTCAGGCCCTCGATACCCTGCCGGATCTCCCCGATCACCAGCACGCTTATGTACAGATCGTCCGTCTCCACCGAATCGAACCATCGCATCACACCAGCGTCGGCCCGCGACCTCTTGCGCGGCTCGGAGACGACGTTGGTGTCCAAAACGAAGCTCAAGACCCGTCCGTGAGGTCCACTTCCCGCGGGAAGTCGTCCTTGGGACGCTCCGGGATTATGTTCTCCAACCCCTCCGGCGCGTTCATCAGGAACTCCTTGAAGTCCGGCTTCTTGTCCTCCCTCCGCCGGTACTCCTCCGCGGGGATCACCACGACCACCTCCTCCCCGTGCCTCGTAACCACCTGCGGCCCCTCCTCCAGCGTGCGCCGCACCAGCTCGCTGAACCTCTGCTTCGCCTCCTGCAATTGCCAGGGCATATCCTTCTCCCTCGCTTCTCTGTCCAATCTGTCCAGATTATAGGGCTGGGCGCCGCGGAGGACCAGACGCTTGGGACCCCGGGTGGCCGGTTAGCGCCGTCAGCGACCCGACGTCTAAGATGTTGGTCAGGACGGACAGGCTTCGGGGAGGTTCAGTGCAAGCGCGAACACCGGATATCGATGTGCGGGAGTACCGCTTCGAGGACGACGGCAGCATCCCGAACAACCCCACGCTGCCGCTGCTCGTCTACCCGCAAGCTTTGGCGGGGCATGATCTGAACCCTTCCCGCCTCGAGGAGCTGCTCGCCGGGAACGGCTGGGGCGGCGCCTGGGTGAACGGCGTCTTCCCTTACCACCACTACCATTCGGTCTCGCACGAGGTGTTGATCGTGGTCGGCGGTAGCGCGGAGCTCGCCTTCGGCGGCCCAGAGGGGGAGACGCTCGGGGTGCAGGCCGGCGACGTGGTGGCCATCCCGGCCGGGGTCGGGCATTGCAGGGAGAGCTCCGGCGGCGGTTTCTCCGTGGTCGGGGCTTACCCCAAGGGCCAGGAAGACTACGACCTGCGCACCGGCGAAGAGGGAGAGCGGCCGGAGGTGCTGGAGAACATTCGCAACGTCCCGCTGCCGGAAACGGACCCCCTCTTCGGCGAGGAGGGCCCGCTGCTCCGGCACTGGCCGGGGTAGCCCTCCTGAGGGGAGGACTGCCCGGGGTCTTGCCTACGCCGCGGACTCGAAGGAGCGGGGCAAGCGGCTCTCGCGGACCTCGACGGGCAAGGAGCGTTGGATCTTGTTGAAGTCCCTGACCTCGGCCTCGCCCACGAGCGTGACCGCCACGCCTTCCTTGCCGGCCCGCGCGGTGCGGCCGATGCGGTGGACGTAGGTCTCCGTGTCCTCGGGCAGGTCGTAGTTGACGACGTGCGAGACGTTCGGGATGTCTAGCCCGCGCGAGGCGACGTTGGTCGCAACCAGGATGCGGGTCCGGCCTTTTGTGAAGCCTTCGAGCGTCTTGGTGCGCTGGGCCTGGGACTTGCCGCCGTGCAGGAGGGCGGCCCTGTAGCCGGCCTTCTCCAGCTGGCGGTGCAGCTTGGTGGCGCCGTGCTTGGTGCGGCGGAAGACTATGGCCACGGGGTCTTTCTCCGCGTCGATGAGGGCGCGCAAGGCGCGGGTCTTGTCCCGGCCTTCCATCTTGTAGTAGACCTGCTCGACGGTGTCCACCGTGGGGGCCTCGGACTCGACGGTCAGGTAGCGCGGGGAGCGCATGTGGCGCTTGACCATGCCCCGGATCTCCGCCGGCATCGTCGCCGAGAAGAGCGCGGTCTGCCGCTCCCCCTCAGGGGTGTGGGAGAGGATGCGCCCGACGTCGGGGGCGAAGCCCATGTCGAGCATCCTGTCGGCCTCGTCGAGAACGAGGTAGCGCACCGCGTCCAGGCGCAGCGTGCCGCGCTGGAGGTGGTCAAGGATGCGCCCCGGCGTGCCGACGACGACGGAGGTCGAGCGGTTCTTTAGCGCCTTGATCTGGGGCCCTATGCCAACACCCCCGCACAGCACCACCGGACGGACCGGGTTGTACCTGGAGAGGCCGGAGATCTCCGTCGCGGCCTGCGCGGCGAGCTCCCGCGTCGGCACGAGCACGAGCGCCTGCACGCCCCGCGGCTTCCGATCGAGCGACTCGATCAGGGGTATGGCGAAGGCGGCGGTCTTGCCGCTGCCGGTCTGGGCGAGCCCGACGACGTCCTCGCCGTCGAGAAGCTCGGGCAGCGCCAGCGCCTGGATGGGCGTCGGGGTCTCCCAGCCCTGGTCGGCGACGGCCCTCTGGACCTTCTCGGATATCGGCATCTCCGCGAACGAGGTCGCGTGGACCTCTTGTATGGTGCTGGTCATAGGTGTTTCGGTTCCTCTCTCTTGTCGGACAGCGGCCGCCACAATAAGGAGCAGACGTCGTGGGCTACCGCTCGCAGTGAGAGGAAAGGCGCAAGACACAAAAAAGGAGATGCGCTTCGGGCATCTCGAAGATCGTGGACGTATGTTCTTTATTACGTAGCGCGCGGAGTATACCGCACGTTCGCCGGTAATCGAGGCCGAGCCCACCCGGGTAGCTTTCAGGCCCCGGGGGTATAGATCGCACGACGGCACAGGCGAACGGGAGGACGGACTATGACGGAGCCCGCAGGCGGAGAGAGTTTTCCCGAGCTTTTCGGGGTCATAGAGAGCTACGCGCAGGGGGACCACAACCACCAGGTGAAGGCGCTGCGCGTGATCTCCGCGGCCTACCTGCCCCTGTTCGAGGTGCCCCCGATGCCGGACGCCAAGCGGGTGGTCGAGGACGTCCTCCGCGCCAACGACTTCCTGCTCACGGACCCCGAGACCGGCGGGCTGGAGCCGGCCGCCGTGGACGCCGTCGTGAGCGTGGCGACCTCCCGCCTAAACGAGGAGGACCTCAAGTGGGGCGCCGGGTGCCTCCTCGACGTGATGGACGCCCTCAGGCAAAGGGCGCAGACCGAGGGCTACGAGACCTACGTGCTGGACGCCGACGACGTCCTGGACGGCCTGGAAGCCATACTCGCCGCAGACATCGTGGAAGACGCCATCGAGGACATCCTGGAAGGCGAGGTCTGATCCCCCGGGCTTCGACAGATTCTAGTAGCTACCGGCGTCTCCACCGCCCTCGGGCTCCGTGGGGTCCTGCGTAGAGGTCTCCGTGGAGGCCTCCGAGCCTTCGAGCATCCCGCGAAGCTCCTGTATCTGATCTTCTAAAGCCTGCAGTCGCTCTTCGACGAGGGCGAACTGATCCGCGACCTCGTTCCTGAAGTCTTCGTCAGAACCCTCCGAGCCACCCCCCAGGAACCTGCCGGCCAGGCCCCCACTCGCGAGCCCCGCCGCGGCCCCGGCGAGCCCCGAGCCGCCACCAGAGAACCCCGAGCCGCCGCCGGAACCGCCGCCGGGACGATCCGCCAAACGGCTCGCCAGGTCCTGCACGGCGCCCACGTCGAAGCCTCCCCGCTTCCGGCCCGTGCTCCCCCCGCCGCCGCGCCTCGTGCCTCCGCCGCGCACGCGTTCCCGCACGCGGCCCTGCGCGCCGCGGCCCTGGGACCCTCTGCGCCCACCTCTCCTGCCCACTTCAGCCTCCTTCGGCCTCGACAACGTCCGCCCAAACGGTCTAGCTGTACCCGACGACCCTCCCCCCGTAACCCCCTCCACCGACGCGATAGAGAGCCAAGAAAGCCCTCCCAGAACGTCGATACCTTCCCCGAAACACCATCAAAAAGCCCGGTACATAAAACCCGAACCCAAAACCTCATTTGACACCCCGCTCGATTGGTATGACAATGCCGACCGGGTGAAGGAGAAGATCCAGCGGACGAGGCTAAGGGACCGGGCGGCGGAGGAGATCCTGGACATGGTGATCTCCGGCGGCCTGCGGCCGGGCGAGCGCCTGCCGCCGGAGCGCGAGCTTTGCGAACGCCTCGGCGTGAGCAGGACCGTCGTCCGGGAGGCGTTGAACCTCGTGGAGGCCCGCGGGCTCGTCAGCATCGAGCACGGCCGCGGCGCGGTCGTGAGCGGCGGGGAGCCGCGGGCCGTGCGCGACACTCTGGGGCTGCTATTGAGGGTCCAGCCGAAGACGCTGTGGGAGCTTCTGGAGATGCGGGGCATCCTGGAGGTCGAGGTGGCGGGCCTGGCGGCCGAGCGGGCGGGCCCGGAAGACGTGGAGGACATACGGGTCCAGGTGGAGAGGATGCGCGGCTCCATCGAGGCGCCGGAGGGGTACGTGGACGCCGACGTGGAGTTCCACGCGCTGCTGGCCCGCGCGGCGCGCAACGGGGTGCTGCTCACGATGCTGGAGCCGGTCGTGGACCTGCTCAGGGCCAGCCGCCGGGTCAGCGCCGCCCGCCCCGGCAACGCGCAGAGGGCGCTCCTGGAGCACGAGCGGATACTCGCCTGCGTGGGGTCGGGCGACGCGGAGGGGGCACGGCGCGAGATGCGCGGGCACCTGGCGAACACCGCGAGGGACATCGAGGCGGCCATCCGGGAAGGGATGTTGGAAGCAGGGGAGGAGAACACATGAGAGCCCACGAACTCTTGGCGGGCCTGGGGTTGCCGGAGACCGACCTGTACGGCCTGCCCGATTCTGGGAAGCGGTTCCCCGACGGGGCGCGGTACCGCGTCGAGATCCCGAGCGTCGAAGGCCCCCGCGTCCTGGAAGCGGTCTTAGATGAGGCGGAGAGGCGCGAGGTGCGGCTCCACCGGGTCTCCCAGGGCTCGGGGGTGATGCTCCTCACGGACGCCGAGATCCTCGAGATGTGCGCGATGGCCCGGGAGGCCGGGCTGGAGCTCTCGCTCTTCGTCGGGCCGCGCGCCTCGTGGGAGACCGGCGCCGCCAGCGTCTCCAGCGCGGGCAAGGTGCTCGGCGCCCAGCACCGGGGCCAGGACCAGCTCGCCTACGCCCTCGAAGATGTGCTCAGGGGAGTGAGCCTCGGGCTGCGGGGCGTGCTCGTCGCGGACGCCGGGCTGCTGTGGGTCTTGCGCGACCTCAAGAAAAAGGGCGAGTTGCCCGAAGACCTCGTCGTCAAGGTCTCCGTCCAGCTCTCGGCGGCCAACGCGGCGGCGGTCAAGGCCATGGAGGGCCTCGGGGCCGGGACGTACAATACCCCGACCGACCTCTCGCTCGCGCAGTTGGCCGCTATCAGGGCCGTGACGGACCTTCCGCTCGACGTGTACGTCGAGGCGCCAGACGACTTTGGCGGTTTCGTGCGTCACTACGAGATACCCGACCTCGTCCGCGTCGCCTCCCCCGTCTTCGTCAAGTTCGGGTTGAGGAACGCGCCGAACATCTACCCGAGCGGGACGCACCTGGAGGCGACGGCCGTAGCCCTTGGCAGGGAGAGGGTAAGGCGGGCCGAGATCGGGCTCTCGATGCTCGACCGCTACTTCCCGGAAGCGGAGACCACGGAGTCGGGGGCCGCTTTCCCCGGCATCCCAGCAAAGGAGGGGGTATGAAGATCACGCACGCCGAGACCTTCGTCGTCGGCACGGAGTGGCGCAACCTGACCATCGTCCGCGTCCACACGGATGAGGGCCTGACCGGCCTCGGCGAGGCCAGGATGGTCAACCACACGGACGCCCTGGTCGGGTACCTGGCCGAGGCCATCCCACGCCACCTCGTAGGGCACGACCCGTTTCGCATCGAGGATCTCGTAAAGAAGATGGGCCGCGACGACTTCTCGCGCGCCGGCGAGGTGATGAGCAGCGGCATCGCCATGTTCGAGATGGCCTGCTGGGACATCGTCGGCAAGGCCCTCGACCAACCCGTCTACAACCTGCTCGGCGGCCCGGTGCGCGAGAAGGTAAAGGCCTACGCCAACGGCTGGTACCGCGTCGAGCGCCTGCCAGAGGAGTTCCACGCCGCCGCGAAGAAGGTCGTGGAGAGGGGCTACAAGGCGTTGAAGCTCGACCCGTTCGGTCCCGGTCACTACGAGATGGAGCGGGAGGAGAAGCTCAAGGCCGTGGCCCTCGTGGAGGCGGTCAGGGACTCCATCGGGCCCGAGCCGGAGATCCTGCTCGAGATGCACGGCCGCTTCTCCCCGGCCACCGCCATCGAGATGGCCCGGATGCTCGAGCCGTATGGCCTGGGCTGGGTCGAAGAACCCGTCCCGCCCGTGAACCTGAAGGCGCTCAAGAAGGCGTCTGATGGCATCCGTTCGACCGTAGCCACGGGGGAGCGCATCCACCAGCGACTGGAGTACAGGGAGGTCTTCGAGTTGCAGGCGGCGGACGTGATACAGCCGGACATAAGCCACATCGGCGGCCTGCTGGAGACGAAGAAGCTCGCCGCGTGGGCCGACGCTTACTACGTGACGATAGCGCCGCACAACGTGGGCGGCCAGATCAACACGGCCGCCGCCCTCCACCTCGCCGCCACGACGACGAACTTCCGCATCCAGGAGTACTTCAACGACTTCGCCGACCCCTGGGTGCAGGAGATAGCACCCGGCCTGCCCGAGGTCGTCGACGGCTTTTTCGAGCTCCCGAAAGGACCAGGCCTCGGCATCGAGCTCGACGACGATGCGGTGGCCGCCCACCCCAAGCAAGACGTCCACTTCAACCTCTTCGCCGAGGGCTGGGAGAAGCGCGAGGGGGTGCGGCGATGATCGACCTCTCCGGCAAAAAGGCCCTCGTCACCGGCGCCGGCATGGGCATCGGCCAGGGCATCGCGATAGAGTTGGCCCGCGGGGGCGCCGAGGTCGCCGTCCACTACGCCCACACCGAGCCCGAGGAGACGGTCTCCGAGATAGAGAGGCTCGGCGGCAGGGCCGCAACCGTCCAGGGAGACCTGAGCCGGGTAGAAGAGTGCGAGCGGGTCGTGGACGAGGCGGCAAAGGCCCTTGGCGGCCTCGACGCGCTCGTCAACAACGCGGGCGTCACGAAGGCGCTGCCTTTCCTCGACACGGACGAGGAGACCTACGACTCGCTCTTCGACCTGAACATGAAGGGGTACTTCTTCCTGGCCCGTAGGGCGGTGCCGATCATGCGGGAGCGGGGCGGCGGGAGCATCGTGAACATCACCTCCATCCACGGGTTCGCGGGCTTCCCCCGGCACACGGCCTACGCGTCCACGAAGGGCGCGATCAACGCCTTCACCCGCCAGCTCGCCATAGAGCTGACCGAAGAGAAGATCCGCGTGAACGCCGTAGGCCCCGGCGTCATCGAGGTCCCCCGCTACTTCGACGACCCGAACTACTCCTCGGAGTTCGGCGACACCCTGGTCCCCTGGGGCCGCGTCGGTCGCCCCAAGGACATAGGCCCAACGGTAGCCTTCCTCGTCTCTGACGCCGCGGACTTCGTCACCGGCCAGGTCCTCTACGCCGACGGCGGCACCACCGCCCGCATGGGCCTCTGGTGGGGAGAGGGGGGACTCCAAAGCTAGACGCAACCCCGACGCTTGACACGGATGCATATTGGTATGACAATGCTCGGCGGGAAAGGTTTCGCACAAAGAACGGATAGGGGTAACGTATGGGCGAGCGTGGATCCGGCTTCGGCGACCTGAGGCTGGGACGGCGGCAGTTCCTGGCGGGGGGCGCGTTGGCGTCGGCGGGGTTGTTGCTGGCGGGGTGCCGGCAGGAGGCGGCGCAGCAGGCGAGCCAGGGCGGGTCCGGTGGTTCCGGCGGCAACTTCCCCGAGACGCCGGAGTACAACTTTGTCTTCGTCAACCACGTGACCACCAACCCCTTCTTCGTGCCGACGCAGTACGGCATCGAGGACGCCGAGGCTTTGCTCGGGACGAAGTCGCAGTGGACGGGGTCCGAGGCGTCGGTCGTGAGGGAGATGGTGGGGGCGATGGACTCGGCCATCTCGGGGGACGCGGATGGCATCGCGGTGGCGATAGTGGACCCCGAGGCCTTCAACGACCCCATCCAGCGGGCGCTTGATCGGGACATACCGGTTATCGCGTACAACGCCAACGGCAAGGCCGGTCAGGACAACCCGGCGCTCGCTTACGTCGGGCAGGATCTCTTCCAGTCCGGGGTGGAGATGGGCAAAAGGATCGTCGAGATCGTGGACGAGGGGCTCGTGGCGCTGTTTATAGCGACGCCGGGCCAGCTCAACATTCAGCCTAGAATCGACGGGGCCAAGCAGGCCATAGAGGATTCGGGCGCGAACATCGAGATCCAGCAGGTAACGACCGGCGCCGAGTTGCCCGAGGAGCGCTCCAGGATAGAGGCCTGGTACAACGGCCACAAGGACGTCGCCGGGATGTTCGCCGTAGACGCGGGGAGCACCCAGGGTGTTGCGCAGGTGATGGAGCAGGCCGGGCTCGCCGAGCAGGGCGTCAAGGCCGGTGGGTACGACCTCCTGCCCGAGATCCTCAAATTGATGAAGGCCGGGCACATAGACTTCACCATCGACCAGCAGCCCTACTTGCAGGGCTTTTTGCCGATCATGCAGCTCTACCTGTACAAGATCTCCGGCGGCGTCACGGGTCCTGCGGAGACGAACACGGGCCTGATCTTCGTCACCCCCGATACCGTGGACCGCTACCTGCAGACCGAGTCGCGCTTCGAGGGCGACTCCGAGCAGCAGAAGATCGTCAAGGCGCCCGCCTAAAGAGATCCGGGAGGAATCTTGAGCGAGACCACCGCGCAGGGGACGTCCGAGGTAAGGACGCAGAAGCCGGGCTTCGGCGAGCGGTTGCTCGCCGTGCTCGTCCGGGTGCGGGAGGTGAGCGTGCTCATCGTCGCGCTGGGGCTGATCTTCTACTTCCAGGCCGCCAACCCCGCCTTCCTGTCGGAGTCGAACATCCTCTCGCTCGCCCGGTTCGCCGTGCCCTACGTGGTGATAGCGTCGGCGCTGTGCCTGCTCCTGATCTGCGGCGAGCTCGACCTCTCGGTCGGGCAATCGTTCGCGTTCGCCCCCATCGTCATGTACCTCGCCTACGACAAGCTCTTCCTGGTGTTGCCGCTCGCCGTCGTCGTGGGGCTGCTCGCCGTCGCGCTGGTGGGGCTCGCGAACGGCCTGATCACCGTCTACCTCGGCGTCTCCTCCCTTATAACCACGCTCGGGATGTTCTTCTTGCTCGCCGGCCTCAACGTCATCCTCACCGGCGGCTTTCCGGCGACCACGCCGGACACGAACACCCTGACGAAGGTCCTCGGCGAGTATCCCTGGGCCGGGGCCATCTGGGCGCTGGTAATAGTGGCCCTGCTCCAGCTCGTCCTCTCCAGAACCCGCTGGGGGCTCCACACGTACGCGACGGGCGGGAACCCGCTCGGGTCGAGGGAGGCCGGGGTCGGGGTCGCGCGCATCAAGATCGGCAACTTCATCATGTGCGCCACGCTCGGCGGTTTCGTCGGGATCATCGAGTCTTTCCGCATCAACTCCATAGACCCCCTCGCCGGCGGCCCGGACATCGTGCTTCTCTGTATCGCCTCGGCGGTCATCGGGGGGACGGCGCTCCTTGGCGGAATAGGAACCGTGACCGGCGCGTTTCTCGGCGCCCTGGTGCTCGTCATCCTGCGCAACGGCTTCACACTGCAGGGCATAGACTCGGACACCTTCAACGTCGTCCTCGGCGTGGCCATCCTCGTCGCCATGGTCCTGAACGTCTACATAGCCCGCCTGCGCGGCGCCGGGAGCGTCTGATGGAGAACGGGAGCAACGGCTCCGCCAACGGCCAGGACTTCCTGCGCGCCGAAAACCTCGTCAAGCGCTTCGGGGCCGTCGAGGTCCTGAAAGGTGTGGACATGCACGTAAAGAGGGGCGAGGTGCTCGGCCTGATCGGGGACAACGGCGCCGGCAAGAGCACGCTACTCAAGACGATAACGGGCTTCCACCGCCCCGACGGGGGCAGGCTCCTCATAGAGGGCCAGGAGGTCAACCTCCGCTCCGTCTCCCAGGCCCGCTCCCTTGGCATCCAGACCGTCTACCAGGACCTCGCCCTCGTCAACGAGCTCTCCGTCTTCCACAACATGTTCCTGAACGGCGAGCTTACCGTCGGTCCCTTTTTGAACAACCGGAAGATGAAGGAGAAGACGGCCCGCTACCTCGAGGACATGGGCGTGCGCATACCGTCCATAGACACCGAGGTCGCCCGGCTCTCCGGCGGCCAGCGCCAGGCCATAGCCGTCGCGAGGGCCGTCTACTCCGACGCGAAGATGCTCCTCTTAGACGAGCCGCTCGCGGCGATGGGCGCGAAGGAAGGGGCTTTGATCCTCGACCTGATTCAACGCCTCAAAGAGGAGCGGGGCATACCCATGATCCTCATAGTCCACAACTACGCCCAGGTCTTCGACGTCTGCGACCGCGTGAACCTCCTGCGCAACGGCCGCATCGAGTACGACAAGCCCGTCGCCGAGACCTCCGTAGAAGAGCTCACCGAGCTCGTCGTCGCCGAGTACCGCAAGGCCCGGCAGGGCAACCCCGGCGACTCGCAGTAGCTTTCGAGGTAACAACGACCGACGCGACGGGCCGTGCCCCCGCCGCCTACGGCGAAGAAGGCCTCTCCCTGAGCGCGGCGACCACGCCCGAGGCCGCGGTTGCCATGAGGCCGGCGTCCGAGGAGACGTTCACGAAGTTGAAGCCGGCTTCGATCATGCGCGCCGCGTACTCCGTGGAGCCGGTAAAGATACCGGCGCCCAGGCCCTTCTCCCGCGCCGCGCCGACGGTCCGGGCTATGGCCTCGACCATCTCGGGCTCCTCGCGGTCCATGCCGGGCCCGTACCCGAGGGCCTGGCCGAGGTCGGAAGGCCCGACAAAGACGGCGTCCAGGCCCGGGACGGCGAGGATGCCGTCGAGGTCATCTAGGGCCTCCCTCGTCTCGATCATCGCCATCGTCACCACCGTCTCGTTGGCGTTCGCCGCGTAGTCCGGGCCGCCGTAGAGGTTGGCCCGGAACGGCCCGTAGCTGCGGTAGCCGTCGGGCGGGTAGCGGCAGGCCCCGACAAAGGCCTCGGCGTCCTCCCTGCCCTCGATCATGGGGCAGATGATGCCGTAGCAGCCGGCGTCCAGGAGCTTCATGATCGTGCCCGGGTCGTTCCAGTTCGCCCGCGCGAACGGCACGACGTCCGTGGTCGAGATCGCCTGGAAGATGGGTATGACGCTCCCCACGTCCGGCGGCCCGTGCTGCAGGTCTATGGTGAGGCTGTCCCACCCGGCGTGGGCCATCACCTCCGCCGAGAACGAGCTCGGCACGTGCAACCATCCGTTGAGCACCACGCCGCCGCCCCCCCAGATGGACCTCACCCTGTTCTCCCGCACGCCCTCTCCTCCCGGTCTAAGGCCTCCCAAGAACATCACCCCGCCCACGGAAGACGGACGGTAATTCTAGGCCGGACGGGACCCTCCTGCTGCCGGAACCCGCTACGGGCTCGATGGTAAGCTGGCCGGCATCGACGGGAGGCGGGTAGAGAAAGGTGGGCCGCATGGGTGTGATCTCCGGTATCGACGGGCTGCGGGTGGGTGAGCGGGCGCTCGCCTTCTGGGGCCTGGGCCAGGTGGGGGTGGCGATCAAAGTCCCCGAGGGCGTGCTCTACATAGACCCGTACCTCACCGACTCCGACGGCGAGGGCGGCAGCCTGCAGCGCACCTTTCCTCCCCCGCTCCGGCCGGACGAGGTCACCAACGCCGACTGGGTCCTCCTCACCCACGACCACATAGACCACACGGACCCGGAGACCATACTGCCGCTCTCCGCGGCGTCACCCCAGGCCCGCTTCGTCGCCCCCTCTACCAGCCGCGACACGCTCGTCGAGGCCGGGCTGGACGCAGGAAGCGTCGTCGTGCCCGAGGTCGGGACGTCCATGGAGGTCGCCGGGGCCACCTTAACGGCCGTCCCCTCGGCCCACACGGAGCTGGAGTACGACCCGGGGCGCGGCTACCCTTACCTCGGGTACGTGATCGAGTGCAACGGCGTGACGGTCTACCACGCGGGCGACACGGTGATCTACGACGGCCTGATGGAGACGCTCTCCGCCTGGAAGATAGACGTCGCCTTTGTCCCGATCAACGGCCGCGACTTTTTCAGGACCGCCCAGAACATTATCGGCAACACGGACTTCAGGGAGGCAGCCCAGCTAGCCGAAACTCTAGACTTCGGCCTGATCGTACCCACCCACTACGACCTCTTCGCCTTTAACGGCGCCGACCCGGGCCACTTCGTGAGCCACCTCTACGACCTGAACCCCATGCGCCGCCACAAGCTGCTGCGCCCCGGCGAGCTCCTCTATTTCGCGAAGGACGAGGCGTAGGTCCCCCACCAGACGCCCCCGCGCCGCCTCTCCCCTAGCGGAGGGAGCGAAGCGCGAGCCAGTCCCTGACCCTGGGCCACAGGTCCGCAGCACCGGGCCCGACGAGCATCCCGACGTGCCCGGCGTCCAGCGATACCGACTCCTTGTCCCGGCTGCCGGCCAGGACGGTCGTGGCTTCGGTCTGGGAGGGCGGTACCACGTAGTCCCACTTGCCCGAGATGTTGAAGACGGGGCACCGGATGTTCGAGAGGTTCACCCTGCGCCCGCGGAGCTCCACCTGCCCCTTGACGAGCCTGTCGCGCTGGTAGAAGTCCCCGACCCACCGCCTGAAGGTCTCGCCCGGGAACGGCGCCGCGTCGTCCACCCACTTGCTGACCGCTAGCCACGAGCGCAGCGAGATGTCCCGCCCGGCCAAGACCCGGACCTCGCGCAGCGCCACGTCGTAGAGGCCGAAGGCGACGGACCGGGCCGCCATGCCCACGCCGGCCGCCTGCAGCGAGGCGGCCGTGTTGATGAACGAGCTCGCGAGGTCGGTGGGCAGGTTGCCGAAGAACCGCGGCACGACCGCGGGGTCGAAGAAGGTTCCCCCGTTGCGGCTCGCGTGCGTCCAGAGGCCCAAGGGTCCGGGGTTCCGCGGCGCGAACTCCGTGGGCGCGGAGAGCAGGACGAGGTTCTTGACGGGTCCCCCCGGAAAGAGCGAGGCGTACATCGCGCACAGCGTCCCGCCCTGGGACTGGCCGAAGAGGCTCACCCCCCCAGCCCCGGAGGTCTCGACTACCTTATCGACCGCGCCGTGCATGTAGTCGAGGACGAAGTCCTCCAGCGTCAGGCCCGCGTCCTCGGCGCCGGAGATCCCGAAGTCCAGCATGTAGACGTCGAACCCTTCCCCGACCAGGTACTCGACCAGGCTGTTGCCCGGCACGAGGTCGAGGACGTAGGGCTTGAGCACGAACCCGTAGACCAGGAGCACCGGCACAGGACGCCTCTCCCCCACGCCCCTCCCGTCGCCCTCCCCAGGTCGCCGGTAGCGGTAGAGCCTGGTCTTGTTCCTGCTCCAGACCAACTCCCTGGGCGTCACGCCCGTCTCCACGCCTATCTCCTGCAGGAGCACGTGCGTCCCCGTCGCGTACTTTCTGGCGCGGATCGTCTCGGGCCCATCGTAGTTGCAGACGCCGAAAGGCCCGAGGCTCCACCCATCGGCCCGGCCGCCCTCCGACCGCGAGGGACCCGTCACGCCGGAGAAGGGATGATCCAGGATCACGCCGAGCCACCCTTCCGCCGCCCGAGAACCCCGCCCATCCCGTACCCAACCTTCGCCACGCAAGACCCCCGAGAAAATCGCCCGTAAACCCGTTTCATTAAGTGCATTCTACATATATGTGCACTATTGGCAACCTGTCCTGCGGTACGGGCGGGGGTCTTCTTCCGGGTTGGTCTGCCCTCAGGGGGTCGTCTGGGGTGTTTTGCGGAGGGGGGCGCCGACCTCGTGCAGGTGGGTGAGGATCTCGCGGTAGGACTGGAGGACGCTCGTCTCGTGGTAGGGGATCTCGATCTCGCGGCAGAGGTCCTTGACGATGGGCTGCGCCTCCCTGAGCTTGTTCCGGGGGAGCCTGGGGAAGAGGTGGTGCTCTATCTGGTAGTTGAGGCCCCCGTACCAGAAGTCGGTGATGGGGTGCGCCTTGACGTTGCGGCTGGTCAGGACCTGGCGGTGAAGGAAATCCGCCTGGCTGTCGTTCTCCAGGATGGGCATGGCCTTGTGGTTGGGCGCGAAGACCGAGACCATAAACAGGCCGAACAGCCCGCGATGGACGGCGAAGAAGAGCACGGCTTGCAGCGGTTCCAGGAACAGGAACAGCCCTCCGAAGTAGAGCGCGAAGTGGGTCACGATGAGGAAGCTCTCGGTCACCGGGCGCCGCGACTTCCCGCCGGCCAGAAACTCGATACTGTTCCGGACCATGCTGATGTACTGCAGCAGCGAGAGCGGGAAGATCAGGGTCGCCTGGTACTTCACGACGAAGTGGGCCAGCCCCCGCTTCTCGAAGGCCTGCTCCTCCTCGAAGGCGAGCAGCGGGATGTCTATGTCGGGGTCCACGTCCATCTGGTTCGGGTGCCCGTGGTGGTCGTTGTGCTTGTCGATCCACCACTGGCGGCTCACGCCGAGCACCAGGTTGCCGAGGATGAGCGTGGCCCAGTCGTTCTTCCAGGGGACACGGAAGGAGAACTGGCGGTGCCCGAAGTCGTGGGCGAGGAAGCTGATCTGGACGAACACGAAGGCCAGGTAGACGGCGTTTGCGAGCTGCAGCCAGGTGTTGTCGAGTATCGGCAGCAGGGCGATGCCCACCGCCAACATGCCGGAGTTGAGGGCGATCTTGCCGCCGAAAAAGGCCGACTGCCGCTCCAGCAGCCCGTTCTCCTTGACGATCCGCTTCAGCTCGGCGTAGGGGTTGGCCTCGCCGGGGCGGTCGGCCAGGGTTGACGGGTCTAAGCTCATACGCAGTGTTCCTTTCCGGCCGGGGCAACGCTCCGGCGGCTCCGTTGACGGTGGCGAACGGTAAGTCCGACAGACCGAACCGCCCCAAAGAGAGAACCGCGGGCGGGCAGCGCAAAGGAATATAGCCCCGCCCCAACCCTCCCGTCGGTGATTTCGGGCGGTATCGAGAAAAGATGTGTCGAAGTGTGTAGCTGGTAGTGGTCTACGGCGCCCAGCGACATGCGAGACGCGGGCTACACACTTCGACACATTATCGGCGCGGAACCCCGAATTCTCCCCCAACGGTTGTATAGTGCCTCCACAACTACATGTGGGCCGCTTCAATGCGTATCGTTTCGTGTCGAGTTTCCTGCGATTGAGGAGCGTGCGGCCCGTGCGCATACTGGTCACCGTGAAGCCCCAGATGTACCGCGAGACGCTCGCGCTCGCCCTGCACGAGCATCGCCCCGGCGACGAGGTGCTGCTCGCCCCCTCCGAGATGCTCGACGGGGAGGTAAGAGGCTTCGGCCCGCACCTGCTCGTGCGCAACGACAACGACGGGGCCGCCCCCGAGGCGCTCGAGACCGTCGCGTGCCGGATCGACGTGCTGCTGAGCGACGGGATGGGCGCCAGGATCAACCTGGACGGACGGGTCTGGAAGATAGAGGACATGAGCGTGGAAGACTTGCTCGCGGTCGTGGACGAGGCCGAGGAGCTGACCTCCAGGGAACCGGCGGGGTAGCCCGGGGGCGGGCTACGCCTCTTCCTGGACCGCCTCTTCGTCTGTGATCTCGCCGACCGTGATCCAATCTTGCTGCAGCGCCTTCCTCGCGGCCTCGCCCCTGGAGCCGACCCCCATCTTGTGGTAGCTGTTGGAGAGGTGGCGCTTGACGGTGCCCTCCGTGAGGTTGACCCTGGCCGCTATCTGGCGGTTGGAGAGGCCGCGGGCGGCGAGCAGCAGGATCTCGAGTTCCCGCACGGAGAGCGGGCTCTCCGGTCTTCCGTTCGCCTCCTTCAGTATCCGCCTCGGCATGCCCAGGACGACGTTCCCCTCCTCGGGGGCGAGGGTCGCCGCGCGGATCGCGCCCACGAGCTGGGTGGTGGAGGAGCTTTTGAGCACGTACCCGCTCACCCCAAGCCTCGAGTAATCCCGCATCATGGCCGGGTCGTCGAACATGGTCACGACGATGACCTTCGGTCGCGGCTCGACCCGGCGCATCTCGCCGAGGAACCCCGCGGCCTCCTCGAACGGCAACCGCGCCTCCATGATCACCACGTCCGGCTTCGTCTCGCGGGCGAGGGCGAGGGCGCCGTCGTCGTTGGCCGTCTCCCCGACGACCTCGAGCCCCCCGTAGGCCGTCAGCAGCTTCGCCATCCCCTCGCGGAACATGGTGTGGTCGTCTGCCAGGAGCACGGTCGTCGCACGGTTCTCCATCGCCTAGTTCAGCCCACCGAGAACCATAGCCCCCTCCAAATGACTGGCCTCACCCGCGCAACCGCACCAGACGCCCCCGGCAACCGGCCACCCCGTTTGCGTCCTGGTACGTAGTTTACACTGGCGCCCTTCCGCGCCGCAGTGGCGTACGGCACTACATCCTTCGATACATTTGCAATGTGGGACGGCCTTTCGGGGTTTCCGGGGGGATGACGGTGCATTAAGGTGTCCGTTCGTACCCATTGCGACGACGCGGGGAAAGGAGGCACCGGGGTCCCCGCGAAGCTTGCATGGGCCGATCTTTACGCGGAGGGAGTCGGAGATATCGATGGACAGGGCGGCACTGCCTAACCTGACGACCGTTTATTGGCTGATCGAGAACCCCGAGGCCGGGCGGACGGAGAAGCTCACCGTCCGCATCGACCCGAGAAGGGAGGCGCTGCCGGTCTTCAGCTTCCCGGAGGAGGCCGAGATGTTCCTGAAGCTCGGCGGCCTGGAAGAGCGGGGCTGGCGCATAGTCGAGAGCACGGCCGGAGAACTCGTCGCGCGGCTCCCCGGGTACCGCCGCGCGGGCATCGAGCTCGTGGCCCTCGACCCGTTGCCGGAGATGATGGGCCCCGCGCTCGGCACGACAATCGCCCTGGTGACCCTGAGCCTGGGCGGCTTCGCCAGGCGCCACACGGCCGGGCCGAAGGAGCGGCTCGCCCGCAGCTAGGGCCGCGCCGTCGGCTCCCGAGACGTACCCCCCTGCCCCGTGGCGCGCTATCCGACAGGGTCCCTTGCTACGGCCTGTGGCTGCCGGTCCTGGCGCCCCAGAGGCCGCCGATGGCCCCGCCGATAAACGGGGCGAGGAGGGCGAGGATGCCGGAGACGGTCAGGATCGTGCCGAGGTTCTGGGTTCCGCCCTGCGGCAGACCGGGGAGCGTTACGCCGGAGAGCTGATCGATAAAGCTCAGGCCCAGGAGGGTCCCTATCCCGGCCAGGAAGATGGTCGCGATAAGGGCCAGCACCGGCACGAGGAGGCCATGCTTGAGGCCGGAGCGGCTGGCCATGCGCCCCGCGGCGTAGCCGCCCATCAGGAACGCCAGGAGCAGGGTTATGAGGAGCCCGATGAGGCCGGAGGCCCCGCCCGACTGGGCCTCCTGCCCGGCAGCCTGGTCGCCGCCGAGGATCGCGCCCACCACGGCGCCCACTATGCCGGCCAGGATCAGGCTAGCCCCCAGCGCCGTAAGCCAGCCGATGATGACGCTGATCCAACTCGTCCCCCGCCCGTCCTCACTCCCGCCACGGTCGGCGTCCCGGCCCCTCGACCCGCGGTCCGTCTGGGTCTCGCTGACCCTGCGCGGGCCGGACCCCGAGCGGGCCTCGCCCGAATGCGAAGCGCTTCCCGCGGCACCGCCGCTGGCACCGCCGCTGGCGCCGCCGGTGCGTTCACCGTACTGGGTGTCCACCCTGGGGGCGTCCGTGTTCCCGTCTCCCCTGTCTCTCTCGCTCAAGTCTTTGCCTCCTCGGCACTATCCCAGGAGAAGCGCCCGGACCAGTGGTGGCCCGGGCGCTTCTTTACGTTGTCGGGCCGGGTCTAGCCCTCGGCCATGGTTCGGTCGTACAGGAAAGCGGCCAGCACACCGCCGATGATCGGGCCCAGAATGTAGAGCCACGCGCTCGTGAGATCGCCCGCCACGAGCATCGGCCCGAGCGCGCGCACCGGGTTGACCGCGCCGCCGGTCACGGGGCCCGCGATAAAGACGCCGACGGCCAGGGCGAAGCCCACGGCTATCGGGGCTATGGGCGCGGGCGCCCGGCTGTCGGTGGCGACGGACATCACCACGAAGACGAGGATAAAGGTGATGAGTATCTCCAGCAAAAACGCCTGGAGGTCGCCGACGCCCTGCGCCGGGTAGGTGGCCGCCAGCTTCGCCTCGGCCCTGCCCGGGCCGCCGAAGGCGAGCCAGGTGCCCAGGGCGCCGAGAACGGCCCCGACGAGCTGCGCGCCCAGGTAGACGGGCACGGACTTCCAGGGGAACTTGCCGGTGGCGGCCATCCCCAGGGTGACGGCCGGGTTGACGTGCCCCCCGGAGACGTGACCGATGGCGGCGACCACGGCGGCGAGGGCCAGCCCGAAGGCCAGCGCCACCGCCAGGGAATTGTAGGGTTGTCCTGCCGTCGGGACACTTAGGATGGCGGCGGTCGCCACGGCGGTCCCGCCGAAGACCAGGATGAACGTGCCGACGAGTTCTGCCAGCGCGGACCCCAGGATCGGGGCGTCGGAGCTGCTGCCGAACAGGCCGTCGGGGGTGAGCTCCTTCTCCCGCTCTATGAGCGCCTCTTTCGCCCCGCGGCGCACGTCGTCCCGGGTCAGGCGCTGCCCGCCGCCTTCGGTTGCGCCCCGGCGGGCGTCTAGCGGCGAGCCGTCGGCGGGCCTGGCGGCCGTCCGGCCCGCTTCTGCCTCGCGGCGCAGTTGCTCCTCGCGTATCTCTCTGTCGCGATCCACGTCTTTTCCCCCTCCTGTCTCGGCCTTCGGGGAGTCCCCGAAGACTGCTTTCCTGATCCGTCTCGGCGGCGAGGGACTGTGCTCCCCACCGACCCGAGTGAGGGTTCCGACGCGGTCTACCCGCTAGCCTTCGCGCCGCCTGGTCTGGTCGTCTATCTCGATCTCTTCCTTGCGGAGGTCCACCTCGAAGGTCTCGATCTCCTCCACTACCCGCTTGCGGAGCCGGATCTCCTCCTTGAGCACGATCCGCTTGGAGACGACCACCTCCTCCTCAAAGACCTGCACGACGACCTCCTCGTCGCCGAACTCCGCCCCCGCGACTTCCCGATTCGTGGGCACGCGCTCGACCTCCACCTCCTCGCGCCTCCTCGGCACCTGCACCTCTTCGCGCTCCGTGCGCACGCTCTTCCTGACGTTCATGGAGCCCGCCTCGCGCTGGCGGACGCCGGTGTTGATCTCCTCCTCGGAGCGCTGCACCCTCAACTCGTCTTCTAGCCCACCGCCCTCGCCGGCCGGCGGGTGTTCGTCGCGTCCCTCGTAAGCCAAAACGGACCTTTCCGGTCTAGGGGCCTGCGCCCCGGACGACCAAAGGGAAGGGGATGCGCCGGCTTTGTCTGGCGCATCCCCGAATGCTCGTCCTTACCGGTCGAGGCCGCGGCCCTGCTCGGTGCCGTCCTCGACGTCTATCTCCTCGCGCCTGACGTCCTCCTCGACGACCTCGGTGTCCTCCACGACGTCCTTGCGGATGCGCACCTCTTCCTTGGCCACGGCACGCTTGTCGGTGACGACCTCCTCCTCGGTCACGGGCACCTCGACCTCGTCCTCACCGATCTGGGCCTCGGTGGCCTCGCCGCTGACCGGCACCCGCTCCACGCTCACTTCCTCGTGCTTGACGGGGACCTCGATGCGCTCGCGGTCGGTCCTCACGCGCTTGCGGACCCTCATCGCGCCGGCCTCGCGCTCGCGGGTGCCCGCGCGGAGCTCCTCTTCGCTCCTCTGCACCCTCAGCTCGTCCTGGTCGGCCAGGTCGTCGCCCTGGCTCTGGGTGACGCCCTCGTCGGCTGGGTCGTGCTCGCGGAACTCGCCGGACTCGGTGTCGCCCGAGCTCATGCCCGGACCGACCGTGCCGGCGTCCGTGGAGCCGGTGGTGCCGGCGCCGGAGTGGCCGCCCGTTCCCGAGCCCTCGTAGTCGCCGTAGGAGCCCGAGCTCTGGGCGGCGCCGAGGCCGTAGTGGGAGCGGACCTCGTTCTCGTACTCGGGCGTGATCTCCCGGTCGTCGTCGAAGGACGGCCCGTTCTTCACCGTATCCTTGTCCGCGGAGACCGTGATCGTCCCGGCCGACTCGTCAGTGGTCGCGAGCTCCATCGGGATGAGCGTGCTGCTGGTGCCCAGGAAGCCCATCTTCACGCCTATGTACTCGGGCTGGTCGTTCTCGTCGAGGAACAGGTCGTCTACCTTGCCGATCTTGCTGCCGGCGTTGTCGTAGACGGTGTAACCCGCGTACTGATCTTCCACGGCCGTGAACCCGTCGCTGCGGCTCTCCATTAGTGCCCTCCTCTGTGGGATGTCTGACAATTACACTTCGCGCCCGACCCGCTCTGCCGCGTCCGGGGCCTGTATTGAACCTACCCCGCCCGGGGGTCGGGCCAAAACGGATAGGGGTGTCGCGGGGCACAAAAGGGCGGTTTTTGGCCCGAAAGGTGTAGGCGGACGCCGAGATCCTGTGTCCCAAGACACAGGCCCCAGGGGACGGGGGCGATGTACGGTCGGCTTTCGATGGTCGTCTTTTCGTGCTAGCTTGTGTCATCGGAGGAAGGAGGAGTCCGGCCAACATGTACCTGTCGCGCCACCGCACCGACGACGACCCCCGCTGGGCGCTGGACGGCCGCTACCTGCCGGGGGATTTCGCCCTGACCCGGCTGTCGGAGGTCCCCGCGTCGGAGGTCGGCGGCCTGCTCGAGGGCCTGGCGGGCGGGGACGCCGCCGAAGACCCCCTGCTGCCCCCGGTCGAGCCGGACCAGGAGGTCTGGGCGAGCGGGGTCACCTACGAGCGGAGCCGCGAGGCGCGCGAGTACGAGTCCGCGGACGCCGACGCGTACGCCAGGGTCTACGGGGCGGAGCGCCCCGAGCTCTTCTTCAAGGCGCACGGCTGGCGGGTCGTCGGGCCCGGGGAATGCGTGCGCGTCCGGGGGGACTCCGGCTGGAACGTGCCCGAGCCCGAGCTCGTCCTCTTCCTGAACAGCCGGATGGAGATCCTGGGCCACACCGCGGGCAACGACGTCTCCTCGCGGGACATAGAGGGCGAGAACCCGCTCTATCTGCCGCAGGCCAAGGTCTACGATGGCTCTTGCTCTCTGGGTCCCGGCATCGTGCTCGGCGGCGCGGACGGGATGCGGGACCTGCCCATCCGGCTGCGCATCTTCAGGGAGGACGCGGCCGTCTTTGTGGGCGAAATCTCCACCTCGCGCATGAGGCGCTCCTTCGAGGAGCTCGCCGGGTACCTCGGCAGGGAGCTCACCCTGCCCACGGGCGCCTTCCTGATGACGGGGACGGGCATCGTGCCGGACGAAAGCTTCACTTTGACGCCCGGGGACCGGGTCGAGGTCTCCGTCGGCGGGCTCGTGCTGGAGAACGACGTGGCCTAGCGCGAGATAAGACGCGTGCCCATCGGGTAGGAAAACGACGAGCGTTCCACGAGCGGACCTGGAGGAGACCATGATCGAATCCCAGACAGAGGCCCTTAACTTTATAGGCGGCAGTTGGGTCCCCGCCGACTCGGGCGAGACCTCCGAGGTGGTGAACCCCTCAAACCCCTCCGAGATCCTCGGCACCACGCCGAAGTCGGACAGGGCCGAGACCGAACGGGCCATCGAGGCCGCAGCGTCGGCGCTCCCGGGGTGGAAGGCGACGCTCCCCGCCTCCCGCGGCTCGGTACTCATGGAGGCCGCGAGCATTATAGAGGGGCGGGAGGACGAGCTCGCCGCGCTCATGGCCCGCGAGGCCGGCAAGCCGATGAAGGA
>JAUJMB010000240.1 GCA_030447045.1 Rubrobacteraceae bacterium
TTCTTTTCCCTATTCACCGGAGTGCGTGGAAGGGGCGTTCCCCGAAGTCCGCATACAGTGATCTGTATAGTTCATGCCAGTCGGGACGCAAGACCGGGAGGATACCGGCCCGTCTCTGGTCAACGCTGGATGCTGCGGCGCTGAATAGTCTTGCACGTTCCTGCTCGGAGAGGGCTGCGCCGGGAGCCTTGCGCCCGACGGCGTGTAGCGATCATGGGATGTTTTTCGTTACCCACGTGACGGGCATGCGTGGCGGAGGCCGCGGGTAGGTTCGGGCGCCCCCTCGCGCGTAGAATGGGGGTGTGAAGGCGCACCGGGGGAGCCGGCAGGGATGAAAGGGAACAGGTTGCTCGCGGCTTGGCGGAAGGCGCTGAGGCGCAGCGCGAGGCCCGACGGCCGGGGAGGCGGGTCTGAGGCGGCGGGGGGGCGGCAGCCGACCCCGATCTACGTCTCGGCGCGGGTGCTCGCCGGCATCGTCGCGCTGGTCGTCGTGGTGGTCGCGCTGTTCCTGTACGCGGCGCCGACCGTGCCCGTCGTCGCGCTCGGGGGGATGGCGCTCGCCATAGTGCTCTCGTTCCCGGTGCGGGCGCTCTCCCACGTCATGCCCAGGCCGCTAGCCATCCTGGTAACCGTGCTCGGGCTGCTCGGCCTCATCGCGCTCGCCCTCTTCTTCCTCGTGCCGCTGCTCATCCAGCAGCTCAGGGACCTCGTGGTGCAGGTGCCGATCATAGCCAACGGGGCCAACAGGTTGCTGCTGGACCTGATCGCCTTCCTCGACGAGCGACAGTTGCTCCCGAGCTCGGACCCAGAGGAGTTCGGGCGGAGGCTGGTAGACAACCTCTTCGACCGGGCCCAGAGCCTCACGGAGAACCTGCTGCGGGGCCTCGTCGGCTTTATCCCGCGGGCCTTCGGGTTCGGGGTGGCCCTCTTCGGGGTGCTCTTCGTCGGGGTCTACCTGCTGGCCGACGTGCGCATGGTAAAGGCCGCTTACTTGAGGACCGCCCCCAGGGCCTACAGGCGCGACGCCCGCGACCTGTGGAACGCCTTCGGCGAGTCGCTCTCGCGCTACCTCGGCGGGCTGGCGGCGGTCGTCGTGATCCAGGGCGCCCTCGCCGCGTTCGCCCTCTACCTGCTCGACGTGCCCTACGCCATCCTGCTGGGCGCGTGGGTCTCGGCCACCGCGATCATCCCCTACCTCGGCGCTTTTATAGGGGGGATACCGGCCGTCATCGTGGCCGCCGTCTTCGAGGACGCCTCGCCCACCATAGAGTCGACGACGACGCGCGTGATCCTGGTGATCGTGGTCTACACCCTGATCCAGCAGTTCGAGGGCAACTTCCTTACCCCCCGCATCCAGGGCAACGCCCTCCACGTCCACCCCATACTCGTGCTCCTCGCCGTGATAGGCGGCGGCGAGCTTGCAGGCCTCGCCGGCGTCGTCTTCGCCGTCCCGGCCGTCGCCGTCCTCCGCGTCTTCTTCGACTTCCTCCGCGTCAGGCTCAAGACGAACCCCGAGTAGGGGAGTTCAGGCTTCAGCCGTCAGGAAGGGCGCCGGGAACCAACCCCGCCCGAGAGGCACCTCGCAGCTGACGGTGCCTGTGCGGGGCGGGTTGACCGCCTCAACCCGCCCCGCACAGAGAATTTGAAGCCTGATGCCTAGAGCCTACCCGGCCGCCTCCTCACCCTGCTTGACGAGGCTCGACATCTCCTGCTGGAGGGTCGCGACGGCCTCTTCGGGGGGCATCTCGCCGGCGAGGGAGGCGTTGAACTTCTCCGCCATCTCCAGGGAGATGTCCGAGTAGACGGGGGAGACGGGCCTGGGGCGGGAGTTCTGGATTATGACGTCCTTGCCGAGCTTGGCCACGGGGACGTTGTCCAGGATCTCCTGGTCCTCGTAGAGCTCGCGCCGGACGGGGAGCCTCGACCCTTCGAGCGCGTTCTTCTTGAGCTGCTCGGGCTCCGTCATCCACCGGATAAACTCCCAGGCCTGGTCCTGCTTCTCGGAGGCGGCGTTGACGAGGAAGTTCCAGCCGCCGAGGGCGCTGGCGCTCTGGCCGCCCTGCACGGGGAGCGAGGCGACGCCTACCTGGTCTGGCTTGATCTTGGACTCGTCCGGGTTGGAGAGGAGGGCGTAGACGTAGGGCCAGTTGCGCAGGAACACGGAGTCTCCGCGCACGAACGCGCCGTGGGATTCGTCTTCCTGGTACTGGAGCACGGCGCGGGTGGTGACGCCCTCCTCGATCATGGCCCGCTCGGTGGTGAGGCCCGCCACGGACTCCGGGCTATCAACCACTACCCGGCTCGGGTCCTTCGGGTCGAGCACGTCGCCGCCGTGGGTCCAGATGTACTCGAGCCCGTTGCACACGCCGCCCTCGTACTCGGCGCCCTGGAAGACGAACCCGAACGGCAGGCCCTCATCCTGCTGCGCCTTTTTGGCCTGCTCGATCAGCTCTTCCCAGGTCTTCGGTGGTTCGGAGAAACCCGCCTTCTCCAGGAGGTCCTTGCGGTAGTAGAGCAGGCCCGCGTCCGTGTACCAGGGAACGCCGAAGATGCCGTCCTCGTACCGCATGGCCGCCATCGGGCCGGGCAGGAACTCGTCGCTGTCGGTGAAGCGGTCGGAGAGGTCGGCGATGTAGCCGTTGCCGGCGAACTGGGCCGGCCAGATGACGTCGCCCCCGATCACGTCGATGTCGCTGGCCCCCGCCTGGAACTGGGTCCTGAGCTGGTCGAAGTACTCCCCCGTATCGGAGGGCATCTCCCGGTACTTGACCTTGAAGCCGTCGCTCTGCTTGTTGAAGGCCTCGATCAGCTTCGGCAGGACGCCCGTGTCGTCGGGGCCCCAGGAGAAGATGATGTCGTCACCCTCGGCGCCCCCGCCGCCGCAACCCGCCAGCGCCCCGCTTCCGAGCAACGCCGCCCCCGCAAGCCCCGTCCCGCCCATCTTGAGAAATTGCCCGCGGCTGTACCTAGCGCCGCCGTTCCTCGCACGTCGCATGCATCCTCCTTCCATGGCTTTCCCCCGCCGGACTGGCCGGCAACCACATTATGCTAGAAAACGGCCGCGCATGCTCCTTCGGTCGGAGGCAGGTGGACGGATCTGGGAAGCGCGTGATCTTCCAACAAACAGGTAGTGGTCGGATCTCGCCGCGA
>JAUJMB010000241.1 GCA_030447045.1 Rubrobacteraceae bacterium
GCGCAAAGGCCGCCAGCGAGCGATGCAAACACGTCGCGGCCGCCGAGATCGTCCTCGCCAAGAGGCGCGCGGCCCGCCGCCGGGCCGCCTAGACGGTCGCGTGATCCGACCATGCCTTACAGGGGGCGGGAACCACCATCCCGCCGAAACACCAAGACTGTGCGTAATACTGCGCGCCTCTGCCCTCTGCGGGTGGGGGCGCTTTCCCATGCTTAGGAGCGACATGACCGACGAGAACACGACCGAGCGGGCCCTCCCCGTTCGGGACAGGAGCGGCACCGCGGAGGCGCTGGCGAGGCCCCTGGACGACGACCCACGGGCCCACGAGTTTCCATGTTGGGTGCGCCACCCCTCCGCTGGCGGGCTTTGCGGGCGGACGGCCACGACGATGGTCTACGGGCTCTTGTTCTGCGAGATCCACGGCGCCGAAGCTACGGCTGGGGCGATCGCGGAGCTCTTCCAGGACGCCGGCGACGTCCTGGAGAGGCTCGACAACCCCCACGCGCCGCATCCGAACCAGGAGGCAGCGAACGCGCTGGAGGCGGCGCAGCGGAAGCTCGACCGGCGTCGGGGCGAGTACGAGGAGGACGAAGCGGCCCTCAGGCTTGCCTACCCCGTAATCCCCGATAGGGTTTGCTACGAGACGGTCGCGTTCGACTACCGCTTCGGCCCCGGCAACGAGTACGGCCCGGGCGACCAGCCCACGGAGGTCTACCAGGACGCTCGGCGCCTGCTGTGTCATCAGATGCGCGTCGCGTACGAGGAGGGCGCGGACTGGCTCGTCGAGGTCCTGGAGTACGAGCGGGAGTCTGCCTCTGCCCAGTTGGCGTTCGCCCTGGAGGACTACGAGCGCAAGACCGGTTCGCGGTACATGGGAGAGCCTCGACCCCGCCGGGATCGCGTGGCCGAGGCTCTCGGCCGGATCAACGGCGCGCTGAGCGAGGCGAGCGACCTGCTCTCCGAGGCCGTAGGCCTGGAAGCCTTCGAGGGTGAGGAGGATTATTGGACGGCGAGCCGCGCCATCGCCCAGGCTGGGGGCATCGTGGTTGCGGAGCACGGCCGTCGTCGAGAAGGGGGCGCCGGGGATCGACCAGCCGAGTAGCGTCAGGACCACCGGGCCGGGGTACTCTTCGGAGGCCCCGGCCCTTACCGATGGGAGGATGGATGGACCACGAACGAGATGAGCTGAGGAGCGGTGTCGGCCTCTCATATATGGCACCATTATCCCCACAGAGGAAATCGGATGGCCGCAAGGAAGGGAACGCAAGGTGCCGAAGAAACATACGGTGATGACCGCGATGGTGGTCGCGGGGCTGTTGGCCGCTTTCTCGTTCGCGGGAGTCGCCCTTGCGCAGGGCGTGATGACGGCGACCGCCGAGCTCACGGACCCCCAGGGCAACCCCGTGGGCACCGCCGAGTTCGTCGAGGGCTCTGGCGAGGTGAGCATAAACGTGAACATCACGGGAGGGGTGGAGCCCGGGGAGCACGGCATCCACATCCACGAGACGGGCGCCATCACGCCGAGCTTCGAGGCCGCCGGGGACCATTTCAACCCGACGGACAACAACCACGGGTTCGAAAGCCCCAACGGGCCGCACGCCGGTGACCTCGGGAACATCTTCGTGGAGGCGGAGGGGACGGCCTCCTACTCGACCTTCAACGATCTGGTGACGCTCTCCGGCGGGCCCAACTCCCTGCTGGATGGGGACGGCAGCGCGCTGGTGATCCACGCCATGCCCGACGACTACGTGACCGACCCGAGCGGTAACTCCGGTGACCGGGTGGCGGCGGGCGTAATCGAGGCTGCTTCCGGCTTGCCCGAAACGGGGGGCTCGAGCCCGCTCGTCCTTGCGATGGCCTTGCTTCTCGCGGGCGCGGCTTTGCTGCTCCTGAGAACCCGTCGCTCGTAGAAGACACATGCTGGGCCGGGGTCCTAATCGGGGCCTCGGCTTTCTCTTTGAAGGTTTTGGCAAAGATCACCCATTTGGGGGAGGTGCTGCTCCCCTGCTACTTGCCATGCTCGAAGGGTCATGACGCATGAGGGGCCAAGATGCCCCCGAAAAGGAGGTATCGTCTATGAGGCGCATGTTCTTGTTGGTTACGTTAGGGGCCGTCGTGGCGGCGACGATGGCGCTCTCGGGAGCGGCATCCGCGGCGCCCGACTCTACGGACCCCGAAGCTTCCAAGAAGCTGGCCGAGGTTCGCAATGCGACGGCGAAATACCAAGACGTGAACGAGGCCTGGGCGGATGGGTATCGGATAGCCGGAAACGGCGCCGAGGATCCCGATCCCGCCCACTGCGTAGAGGTGGACGGCCTCGGAGGCATGGGCTACCACTACGTGAACGAAGCCCTCGTCAAAGATCCCTCGCTCGACCCCCTGAAGCCAGAGGTACTGCTGTACGCTCCCTCCGAAGCCGGGCCGAGGCTGGTAGGAGTAGAGTACCTTGCAGCCGACGCCGACCAGGACCTGGGCACCACCGGGGATCGGCCCTCCCTATTCGGTGTGCCCTTCGACGGACCGATGCTGGGCCACGAGCCGGGAATGCCCATCCACTACGACCTTCACGTGTGGACGTGGGAGGCCAACCCGAACGGCATCTTCGCGCAGTTCAACCCCAACGTTCGCTGCTAGGATAGCCGCCACCACCGGGCCGGGGCCCCTTCTTCGCGCCGGCGTAACGGTATCGGCCGCGACGGGTCTAACGGGGTGTGGGCCTGCGAACCGAGCGGATGCTGACGTGACGTGAAAGCTTCTCCCCCGGAGGTCGTAAAGACCGCGCGGGCCCACACCCTCATAAATATTCGGTTTTCGGGGAGGGCGCAACCCGCCGGGGTCCTTCTCTAGGCTCCGCCCCCCTCCGTGTTCGGGTTGCGACGAGTGGGTAGGTAAATCCACGCCACGAAGGCGAGAGAAGGAGCGGCACGTGAGCGATAAGAGCAGCAAGCAGGACAAGAACGAAGGGATGATGGACAAGGCCAAGGGACGGGCGAAGGAAGCCGCCGGCTCTCTCACGAACAACAAGGACAAGAAGGCCGAGGGCCAAGCGGACCAGGACAAGGGCACCCTCAAGGAAAAGAAGGGCGCCGCCAAAGATCTGCTGAAGTAGCCAGCGGCAAGAAAGAAGTACGCAGATCACCGG
>JAUJMB010000242.1 GCA_030447045.1 Rubrobacteraceae bacterium
GGCAGCCACGGGAGGCCGTCGAGGTAGGAGCGGGTCGTCAACCGCCTCCCGTAGGCCCGCAGGAGCCCGCCGAGCGCCGGGAGCGTGCGGCGGTCGGTGGGGTCCGCCGTGAGGAGCCTCGTCACCTGTGGGCCGAACCCGCCGTGTATCCGGACGAACCGGTCCCACGCCTCCCTCCAGGGATGCCCCTCCTCGACCGGCAGCGAGACAGCCTCGCCGCGGTAGTGGTAGCGCCCGACCTCCGGCATCCGCCGGAGCTTCAGCGCCGCGACCTCCGCGGCCTCGCCGGGGTTGCCGGGTGAGTCGTAGCGGTTCAGCAGCTCCTCCCAGACGCCGGGGAAGGTGACGAGGGAGGGACCCGTGTCCATGCGGCGGCCATCGAGCTCGACGCGCCGGCTCTTGCCCCCCAGCCTGCCGTCCGCCTCGAGGAGCGTGACCGCGTGGCCGGCGCGGCCGAGCAGGGCCGCCGCCGCGAGCCCCCCGATGCCGCCGCCCACGACGACCACCCGGCTCACGGGTAGGCCCCTAAAGAGAGGGCGCCGACGAGCTGCACGCCGGCCACGGTACCCGCGACGTAGGGGAAGGCTATGGAGAGGGGGTAGAGCCTGTGGCCGGTGCGCGGCGCGGGGTTCCCGTGCAGGGCGTGGAGCAGGTAGCCGGCGATGGCGGCGTTCACGAGGGCGACGGGGACGTTCACGAGGGCGAAGAGGACGGTCGAGAGCGCCCACAGGGAGCCGCTCCAGAGCACCACGCCCCCCGGCCCGAGCCTGACGGCCGTCGTGACGATGCCCGCGGCGCGGTCCTCGTCGATGTCCTGGACGGCGTCGAAGGTGTGCTTGGCGGCACTCCACGCCATGAGCCCCACGGCGGCGGGCCACACGGGCGCCTCGCCCAGGGCCAGCGGCACGAAGACCAGCGGGAAGGCGTAAGCGGCGTTGCTTAAAGAGTCGAGGTAGGGCCTGGCCTTGAAGCGGGGCGGCGGGGCGGAGTAGCCGACGAATATGAGGGCGTACAGGGCCATCCAGAGCGTCGCCCCAAGGGGCAGCGTCGCGACGAAGTACAGCAAGAACGGGGCGTTCAGGAGGACGACGCCCCAGGCTATGGGGCGCACCTCATCCGGGTTGATGCGGGCGCCCTCGAGGGTGCCCTTGCGGGGGTTTTTGGCGTCGGTCTCCTGGTCGAAGACGTCGTTGACGCCGTAGATCAGGAGGTTGAAGGGCAGCGTGAGCCAGAGCACCAGCGGCAGCGCCTCCCACCGCCAGAGATCCCCGGCCAGCCACATCCCGACCGCCGCGGGGCCCACGGTGTTGATCCAGAGCACCGGCCGCGATATGTGTACTAGGCGCCTGATCACGAGCCAAATATACCAGCGCAACTCCCCCCCACCCTCTATGATGTGCGCGTGTTTTCACGCCTCCTCCGCGCCACGCCGGTCCCGCTCTTCCTCTTCTCGGCCGTATCTTTCGCCGCGGCGTTCTTCGCCGTCCGCTTCCCGGACGTGCCGGGCGCGAGCGCGGGCTCCTACGTCTCCTCGGTCCTTCTCGCGCTCCCGGCCTTCGTCGCCCTCTGGACCCACCTCGGCCCCGGAAGGGCCGCCGCCGCAGCCCTCGCGGTCTCCGCCTTCGCCTACGCCATCGAGTCCGTCGGCGTGGCGACGGGCTTCCCCTACGGCCCCTTCTCCTACGGCGAAGCCCTCGGCCCCAAACTCTTCGGCCTGGTCCCCTACCTCCTGCCGGTAACCTACGTGCCGCTCGTTATAGGAGCTACCGCCGCCGCGTGGGGACCGCGCCGTCTCGCCCCGCGCGTCGCTATCGCCGCCCTCCTGCTCGCCCTGACGGACGGCGTGCTCGACCCCGGCGCCACGGCGCTCGGCTTCTGGACGTGGACCGAGGGCGGCCCGTACTACGGCGTCCCCCTGGTCAACTACGCCGGATGGCTCCTCTCGGGCGCCGTCTCGGCCGCCCTGCTCCTCTCCATCGGCCGCGCCCACACCCCGCCACCCCCCGGCGCCCTCGACAGCGCCATCCTCTCCCTCGCCTTCTGGACCGGTGCCACCGTCTTCTCCGGCCTCGCCTTCCCGGCGGCGCTCGGCCTCGCCCTCTTCGTCCTCTCCCTCGCCCGCCGCGCGCAACTCGGGGCCACGTCAAAGTAGCAACGGGCACAAGAAGGGCGGATTTATGGGCCGCAAGACCCAGCATATGGCGTTTTTGTAACTTTTATTTAAATTCGTTAAAAGACATCTTTTATTTGTGAATCCGTTGTGCTTACATGTTGCTCGTAGAGGCGCGCAAGAGAAGGAGGGCGATGATCCAGGAGCAGGCGGTCAGGGAGTTGGGTGTTCGCAGGGAGGACCCGGCCTACAGGAGCGGTTGGGAGGACGGGCGCTTCGGGCCCAAGCAGTTGTTCGACTCGAACTCGAACCTGGCCGGCTGGGACGGCCACCGGGAGCGGCTCTCGTACTACCGCGGGCACCGCGACGGCCGGCGGGTGCGCGAGATGCTGGCCGCGGAGAGGACCGCCTAGCCCGACCCGACAAACGGGCGGGCCTTCTCTCCGTCCAAACGCGCTTTAGGGGTCGCCATAGAGACGCCGGCCACTGAGGGTGGCCGGCGTCTCTTCGCGCGTCTATCGTCCGTCCTGACTTTGTCTGGGTCGAGGGGTCGGGATCGCCGGGTTGCAACCCTTTGGGATCGGCCGCGTATCCGAGAACGAGGGCCGGCGGCTCCCCCTCCAAGTTCGCCGCCGGCCCTCGGGTATGTTAGCGAAGATCCCGGGCGATCTCCAAGGGCGGCCGTCGGGGTCTTCGGGCCGGGGATCAGGCGCCGGGGCAACCCCCGGGTTCGGGCTTGCCGATGTCCTGCGTGATGCGGAACTTCTCGGTGGCTCCGCCCGGGGCCTCCATGCAGTAGCCGTCCGCGTCGCCCGATACCACGGTCACCGCCTGGTCACCCTGCCTGAAACCGTGGGTTTCGAGGGCTTCCACGTCGTCGGCGTACTCGTCTTCCTCGGCGTAGTGGAGTTGCTGGGCGGTCGCGGCTGTGCGGAGTTGCGCCTGGGCGGCGGTGTCCTTCGCCTTCTCCTGCTGGCCGATGTAGGCCGGGATCGCGATCGCGGCCAGCACCCCGATGATGACGACCACC
>JAUJMB010000243.1 GCA_030447045.1 Rubrobacteraceae bacterium
CCGACGCCTCAGGCCGCTTCGAGCGCGGCCTCGACCCGAACATGGTCGACCTCGCTATGGGGCGCGTGGTGGGCCTGCTCGCCGAGAACCCCGGCGGCCGCGTCGCCGCCGACACCCTGAGCCACTACCCCGAGCCGGTGCACCCCTGGCGCATCCCCCTGCGCCTCCCGCGCGCCGAGTTGCTGCTCGGGATGCCCGTCGAGGCGGAAGAGGCCGCGGGTCGACTGGAGGCGCTCGGCTGCGAGGTCGAGGCCGGAGGGCGGGAGATGACCGCGACCGTTCCGACGTTCCGCCGCGACCTGCGGCGGGAGGTGGACCTCGTCGAGGAGGTGGGGCGCCTGATCGGGCTGGACAGGGTCCCAGAAGGGCTCCCCGGCGTGCCCCAGCCCGGCGGCCTCACGCCCGACCAGCGGAGGCGGCGCCTGCTCCGCCGGCTGCTGGCCGACCTCGGCCTCTCGGAGGCGATCACGTACCCCTTCGGCCCCCGGCGGTGGGCGGCGGACCTGGACGCTGAGCACGGGGAGGGGAGCGTCGGGATCAAGAACCCGCTCAGCGCGGAGAACGGCGATCTGCGGTCCTCGATCCTTCCGGGCCTGCTCGACGCCGCGGCCCGCAACAAGACCTTCGGCGTCCGCGGCGGGGCCCTCTTCGAGGTGGGCCGCGTCTTTAGGCCGGACCCGCCGCCGGACGGCCTTCGCGAGGCGGCCCTGAAGTTCCGCATGACCGGCCTCGTGGATGCCCTAGGCCCCGATGCCGAGCCGAACAAGGCGTCCTTGATGGGCATCAGGGAGGAAGAGCGCGTAGGCGTCGTCCTGGCGGGCACCGTCCGCCCCGCCGGCTGGAACGCGCCGGCCGTCACGGCCGGGTTCTTCGAGGCGAAGGGCCTGGTCGAGCGGCTCGTGCCCGGCGCCTCCTTTGCGCCGGAAGCCCCGTCGTTTCTGCACCCCGGCCGGTCGGCCGTCGTCAGGGTGGGCGGCGATGACGCGGGCTGGGTAGGGGAGATGCACCCCGAGGTGGCGGAGAGGTTCGGGCTCGGCGGGTGGCCCGTCGCCGCCTTCGAGCTCGACCCCGGCGTCTGCCGGCCTGACGTGGACCCTCGTTTCGAGCCGTTCGTCTCCGTGCCCGCCGTCGCCAGGGACCTGGCCGTTGTGGTGGGGCGGGACGTGCCCGTGGGGGAGATGATCTCCTCGGTGGAGGGCATTGGTGGGCTGCTGGCCGAGGTCAGGGTGTTCGACGTCTACGAGGGCGAGCAGGTGCCCGAAGGCCACAAGAGCGTGGCCCTGGGGTTCGTGTTCCAGGGGGAGCGGACGCTGACGGACGAAGAGGTGGACGCCGAGATAGAACGCATCACGGCGCACCTCGAAGAGCGCTTCGGGGCACGCGTCAGAACTTGAGGCCGCTCCCTGAGGTCTTGGGGGGCGGGGGCACCGAAGCCCTCTCCAAAGAGCCTCCCTAGAGCCTCAGAACCTAAAAACCTTTAGGCGGTGTCCACTCGTCGCGCAGGACGCTCATAAGGAGGGCGTCGCGGAAGCCGTCCTCGCGTTTCACGGCCCGGCGGAGACGGCCCTCGTGCACGAAGCCTAGCCGCTCGTAGGTGGAGATCGCCGATTCGTTGAAATCGAAGACGCTCAGGCCGACGCGGTTCAGGCCCAGGTCCTCGAAGGCGTAGCGCACGATCATCGCTATGGCCTCGGCCCCGTAGCCGTGGCTCCGGTCGTCCGGGCGGCCGACGATCACGGAGAGCTCCGCCGATAGGTTCGCCTCGCTCAGGTTCATCAGGCTGACGACGCCGACCGGTGCGCCCTCTCCGCTGGGGTGGATGGCGAAGGAGTCGTCCGTGGTGGACATCTCGCGCTCCTCGAAGAGACGCTTTACGGCGGAGCGTCCTAGGGGAGCCCTGGCCCAGCTGGTGAGGTGCCAGACCTCCGGGTCGCCGTACCATTCGGCGTACAGGCCGTAGTTCTTCGGGTCGTGGCGGCGCAGTTGTACCCTCTCGCCGTCCAGCGTCCTGGTCCTGCCGCCCAATCGCACGCGGCTGAATATACCCGGTTTGGGCGGAAGCCGCTATGCTAGAATCCGCCGATCATGAAAGCGATACCGGACCGCATCGTCTCCTTGGGTTTCGGCAAGCACGTCCGCGCCGACAGGATAGTGGCGCTGGTCCCCATCGAGGAAGACCGCGGCAGCGGCCGCCGCACCCTGGTCTACGTCGAGGGTATCCCCGACCCGCTGGTCGCCGGCCGGACCGAGGCCACGATCCTGCGCGACATGGTCGGCGTCGAGAGCGGGGCCACGGAGCTCCTCCGCGAGCTTCAGGTCCAGATCGGCGGCGTCAGGCCGCTCCTCAAGTCCTCCATCCGCTCGGAGGCCGGCCTCGACCTAGACGAGCTCTCGCGGCGCATAACGGACCTCACCGGAGAGCAGGGCTCCCCACGGATGTTCTAGGGGCCGGCTTCTACGACCGGGACCCCCGGGAGGTCGCGGTAGACATCCTCGGCTGCACCCTCGTACACGAAACCCCCGGGGGCCGCGCTTCCGGCGTCATCGTCGAGACGGAGGCCTACCGGCCAGAGGACCCGGCCTGCCACGCCTACAACGGCCCGACGATGCGCAACCGCAACATCTTCGCCGGGCCCGGCGTCGCCTACGTCTACGTCTCCTACGGCATCCACCACCTGCTCAACGCCGTCTGCGAGGGGGAGGGGGTGGGGAGCGCCGTCCTGATCCGGGCCCTCAAGCCCGTGGACGGCGCGGACCTGATGCAGGCGAGGCGCGGACGCCCGAAAGACCTCTGCAACGGGCCAGGGCGCCTCACCCAGGCGCTCGGTGTCGGCATAGAGCTCGACGGCCTGGACCTTACCGAAGGGCCACTCAGCATCATCGCCGGGCCAGAACCCGAAGAGGAGATCGTGGCGACGACCCGCATCGGCATCTCGCGGGGGGTTGAGCTTCCCTGGCGCTACCTGATTCTCGGTGAGGAGAACGTCTCCGTAAGGCCGAAGGCTATCGCGGCGCGGGGCTTGCGGCGGGGGCGCTCGCCGGTGTAACGGCCGAGGGTTCGGTGCTCGAAGGTTCCGGACTTGAAGGATCGGCGCTCGA
>JAUJMB010000244.1 GCA_030447045.1 Rubrobacteraceae bacterium
TCCCAGTAGCCGCGGGCCCTCTCGTACAGGTCGAGGACGTCGCCGCCCTCGTTGCAGCGGAAGCAATGCCAGCTCCCCTGCTCCGGGTAGACGCAGAACGCGTCGCGGTTCTGCCCGCCGTGGATCGGGCAGCGCCCACGCATCTCCTTGCCCGTCCGGCGCATCATCGCCCCGAGGTCGTCGGCCAGCCTCTCGACCGGGACGGCCTCTTTGACGGCCCGGAGCAGGAGCTTGAAGCCGTAGGCCCTGGGGTTCTCGGCGAGGGCCTCCCCGTACCCGTGTATTGCCGGTACGTCGGTTGGCGCGGGCATCTGCCCGGTGCGGTGTTGTGCGGCGTTTGGTACCATCTAGCTAAACCTCCAGGTCGGTTGGGGGTTGTTTGAATTGGCCGGGCTGACGGGCTCGGCCTTTCTCATGCCCTCTCGTCGGCGACGATGCGCAGCGCCCGTCGGCGTCCCTCCTCGATGCTGGCGACCACCGGGTCGTCCTCCGGCTCCGGCGTCTGCCCCAAGAGGCGGGTAGCGAAGTCGCCCACCAGCCGGGGGTCCGCGCTGACGGCGACCATCCTGGCCGCGCCCACGGTCTCGCCTCTGTACAGCGCCAAAAACGTCGTCAACGCCTTCTCCTTCGTCGGGGCCTCTACTTGGTAGGCACCGGGGATGGGCCGAACGTTTAGAAAATCCCGAGAATTTTCCGAAAAAAGTTTCGCGGGGGACGTTAACTGGCTCTGTCACGCGGAACTTTGCCCCTTATGTTCATCGCGTGGACCCTGACGGTCTCCGCCGCGATCCCCATGGCGTCGGCGATCGCGGCGGTCTCCTTGCCCTCGAACCTCAGCCGGACCACCTCTGCCTCCCGCGAGGTGAAACCGTGTTCCTTTATCAGCCCCTTGAGTTGCGACTGCACGGCTTCTTGAGTCTCGACTAAGGCTTCCGGGTTTACTTCCGACGAGTCGTCGACGAGCGGCGGCTGCTCTTCGGGGTTGCGCCTGTTGCGCTTGGGGTTCTTGATTACTTGATCCAGCGCGGGGTCCGGCTTCCGCTCGTGCGCGAAGAGCCTCCAGTCGGGGCTTATCCCTCCGACGAGATCGTTGTTGACGCGCTTCACCAAGCCGGCGAGATCCTCGCCCTGCTCCGCCTCGCTCCAGGCTATGCGTGCCGCCCCCGGGAGTTCCTGGAGGATCTGAGACCTCCGGGCGGGCGCGGAGTTTTCGCCGGCGAGGGCGGAGAGAGCGGTCCTGCGCCTCTCCCCGAGCTCCGGGTCTATGCGGGTCGCGAGTAGCCCCGCGAGGAGGTAGTTCGCCTGGATCCCCTCCCGGCTCTTCGGGACGCTTTCCATCACCTGCCCCTGCAAGCGGGCCATCTCCTCGAAGAGGACGCGCTCCAGGACGTCGAGCAGCTTGGGGGAGAGGCCGGGGGGGCCGGGGAACCATTCGTGGAATCCTAGCGCGGGTACCAGGCGGGGGCGAAAGAGCTTAGCCGCGTGCTTGGCCGCGTACAGCACCCACTCCCCGAATAGGAAAGCGAGCCCGGAGTTCGCCGTGGACCTCCACATCGTCATGCAACCGTAGAAGTAGTTCCGGACGCCGAGCTCGGCGTCCGTGCGTGCCCCACCCATACGACGGAAGAGGGCGAGAAAGCGCGCTTCTTGCTTTGCTGCGCCCCGCAGTAAGTCGGCCCCGCCCCTTTCGCGCCGCGCCGTTCTGAAGCCTTTGGCCAGCTTGGTCCAGGGCCTCTGGGCCTCCTTCATGCGTGCCTCGACCTTCGCTTCCGTCCCCGCGTCGGATCGCCCGTGGCGCCTCATTTGGTTACTGACGTCCGGGTCGGCCGTCGGGAAGGCCAGGGCCCACGGGAGCCGGACGTGGGCCCCTCCGCCCGAATGCGCGTGGTCGGCGCCGCGTCTCTTTCGCCTGCTCACCTGTACACGCCTTGCCTGTGCCCCACCGCGAGCACCGTGACCAGCCCGACTGGCTCTCCTTGTTCGGGCCCTGGGTGGTCTGGGTGGGGCTCGTCAATCCGGTAGACCACGCGGTAATCGCCGGCCCGCAAGCGCCAGTCCTCCTGGTTCCCTGTCCCACGCATCTTGATGGCGTTGTTGGGCGGTCGGGGATCGTTGGTGAGGCCCCGTATCTCCCGGAGCACCCGCTCGAAGTCCTTTTGTGGGAAGCGGCTCATCCCCTTGCGTACCCGCCTGGGGAGCAGGACCTCGTACAAGGGTTCCTACTCCCGAATCTCGCCGGCGGCTCCGGCCCGTCGGCGCTCCTCCTCCATCTTTCGCACGGCCTCGTCGAGGGGCAGCAGGTCCTCCTCGCCGCGCTCGATGGCCGCCAGCGCCTCGTCGGCCTCCCGGAGGGCCTCCGCGTCCTCCAGGCGCTCCATGAGCTCCCGATACTCGCCTATGGGCAGCACGACGGCCGTCCGCTCGCCGTCCTCGTTCGTTATGAACTGCTTCATCGTCTGACCTCCTCGGCGACAAGCTCGGCGGGGGGGACTTCGAGCGCCTCCGCCAGCTTGCGGACGGTGGGCGGGCGGGAGTTACCGCCCTCTCCTCTTTCCAGGCGCCCGATGTGGTCCCGGTGTATCCCTGACTCGCTGGCGAGCTCGTCGCGGCTCCAGAACTTCGCCAGCCTGAGCTCTTGGAGCTTGTCTCCGTCGATCTTCACGACGTCTATTGTAGGCAAGTCTGCGACCTCCCGATGGCTTACCCGTGACTTTCTGCGATTATAGCATGTTAATACCTTTACACGACATGCAAATGTCGTATAATGTCGTATAGACAAGCAAACAAAAGAGCCCAACGGAGTTACCGACCAAAGCTCCTCCGAAGGGCTCGCAACCAAAGGGAGATAGCCCCGATGGCCGCAGGAACGACTATACCGAACCGCACCACCCGTCTCCAGAGGGGAATCGCCCTCTTCTTCAAGCGCGGCGCCGAGATCGAGCGCATCGCAGCCCACACGTACCTCGTCCCGAGCTGCACCGGCGGGGGGCACTACACCGCCTACACGGACCTCCGCTGCTGCACCTGCCCAGACCACGTGCGCGCAAAGGCCGCCAGCGAGCGATGCAAACACGTCGCGGCCGCCGAGATCGTCCT
>JAUJMB010000245.1 GCA_030447045.1 Rubrobacteraceae bacterium
AATCGCCACGCCCAACAGTATGTAGCCGACGCTGAACGCGAAGCTGGCGGCGATGAGCTGCCACAGCCCGATCGGCGTGCCCTGGCCGAAGTCGTGGGAGAACAGGTGCTCCCTGCCCTCCAGGAGCATCATGGCGGTGCCGACGAACGCGACGAGGAAACCGGCGAGGCCGAGGCGCCCGGAACGCGAGTGCTGGCGGACAAAGACACCGACCAGCACCAGCAGGACGGCGATGAGGGTGGCGAAGTACAGCAGGTGCACGGGAACCCAGGCGGCGCTCCGGGGATCCTCGGGGTGCAAGAGAGGGGTCACGAAGATCGAGACGCCCGCCGCCATCGCCAGCAGCCCGGCCCATCGGACGAGCGCGCCGGGCGATATGCCGCTTTCCTCCCCCGCTGGAGGGGCCATTTCTCTGTAAGTGATCACTTCTCCTCCTATCCTCCCTCGCGAGGGTTCAGGCCCGCCCCCGCGTTATCGTACGATCGTGACATGGTAGGGTCGGCGGGGGCCCCGGGTATCGCGCGAAAGGCGTATTTTTCGGGCGGCCGGCCAACGCCCCTCCCGATCGCCAACCGTTAGGCTAAACTGCGCGACCATGGGGACCACGGGCGAACAGGAGAACGCGCCGCTCTGGGGCGGAAGGTTCGCCCGTTCCCCGGCCGAGGCCTTCGAGCGCCTGAACGCCTCGGTCCCCTTCGACGTGCGCCTCGCCCCCCACGACATCCGGGGCTCCATCGCGCACGCGAAGATGCTCGGGGCGCGGGGGATCGTGACGGAGAGGGAATCCGCCGAGCTGGTGCGCGGCCTAGGGGTGGTGCTAGGGGAGGTGGAATCGGGAGGGTTCTCCTGGACCCTCGCCGACGAGGACGTGCACACGGCCGTGGAGCGGCGGCTGCGCGAGCACGTCGGCGACGTGGCGCTGAAGCTGCACACGGGCCGCAGCCGCAACGACCAGGTGGCCCTCGACCTGCACCTCTTCGTCCGGGACGCGGCCGAGGGGATACGCCGGGGCGTGTTTGCGGCGATGCGGGCGCTCGTGGAGGTGGCGGAGGCGAACCGAGATCTGATCTTGCCCGGCTACACCCACCTGCAGCGGGCGCAGCCGGTCCTGCTCTCCCACCACCTGCTCGCCCATTTCTGGGCCCTCGAGCGCGACGCGCGGCGCCTGGAGGCCGCCAGGGAGGCCGCCAACCGCTCGCCGCTGGGGGCGGCGGCGCTCGGCGGCACCCCGCACCCGATCGACCCCGCGCTCACGGCCCGGGAGCTGGGGATGGAACCCCTCGTCAACTCGCTCGACGCCGTCTCCGACCGGGACTTCGCCCTCGACCTGCTCTACGCCTGCGCCGTGCTCGGCGTGCACCTCAGCCGTCTCGGGGAGGAGTGGGTGCTCTGGACGAGCGCCGAGTTCGGGTTCGCCACGCTCGACGACGCGTACTCCTCCGGCTCCTCCATCATGCCCCAGAAAAAGAACCCCGACGCCCACGAGCTGATGCGCGGCAAGGCCGGGCGCCTCATAGGCGACCTCAGCACCCTGCTCGTCACCCTCAAGGGCCTGCCGCTCGGCTACTCCAAGGACCTCCAGGAGGACAAGGAGCCCCTCTTCGACGCCGTGGACGCCGTCGCGCCCATGCTCGCCGTCCTCCCCGAGATGCTCCGCACCGCCCGCTTCGACGCCGGCAGGATGCGCCAGGCCGCCGGCGGCTTCGCGCTGGCCACAGAGCTCGCGGACTTTCTCGCGGCGCGCGGCATCCCGTTCAGGGAGGCCCACCACGCCGTAGGAAGGCTCGTAAGGAGGTGCGAGGAGCTCGCAATCCCGCTCGAAGAGGTGCCGGTCGACGAGCTCGTCGCCGCGCACCCGGCGCTCGCGGACTTCCCCCGAAGCCTTCTTACGCCAGAGGGGAGTGTCTCGAACAAGAAGAGCGCCGGCTCCACCTCCCCCGGTTCCGTCGCTGGGCAGCTGACGGAGGCCAGGCGGCTCCTCGACGGCTGAGTATTCGGCGATACGTATCTCTCATCCCCCCAGATACACCGCTCCAAAGAGAAGAGGGTAGCTACGGGAGGGGGCGCATGAAGGGAGAGACGGCGTTTACGTCGCTGATCGCCATCGGTGCGGTGCCTATCGCCGGTTGTGGCGTGGGCGCGGCGCAGGAGGGCACATCTGGCGAAGCGACCACCACCGAAGGGGGGGTACGACCACCAGGGCTCCCATCGGGGGGCGGGCGTTCGCGCCCCGGTTACCTGCGTGTATAGTGTTGGCGCTGGTCGGCCAGGAGTCGGGAGGGAGACGCAACCGTGCGGATCGTTCAATTGTCGGATGTCCACGTAGGCTCGGGGCTGTTTCGGCAGGACCTCCTCCAGGCCACCATCGAGGAGACCAACGCCCTCGAGCCCGACCTCGTGGCCGTCGTCGGGGACCTCACGATGGAGGGGTATCGCTGGGAGTTCGAGGAGGCCAGGGGCTTTTTCGACCAGCTGACCTGCCCCAACGTCGTCTACTCGATGGGCAACCACGACGCCAAGAACGTCGGCTACCGGCACTTCGAGGAGTTCTTCGGCCTCAGGGAGCAGGCCGTAGAGATCCCCGTGCCCGAGGGTGTCGCCAAGGTGGTCTCGCTCGACTCCACGAAGCCGGACCTCGACGAGGGCGAGGTCGGGCGGGAGCACTACCGCTGGCTCGACTCGGAGTTCAGGGGCTGGGACCGGGGGCCGAGGATACTCATGATCCACCACCACATCCTCGCCGTGCCGGGCACGGGCCGGGACGTGAACAACCTGCGCGACGCGGGGGACGTCATGGCGATCCTGCGCGAGCTGAAGGTGGACATGGTCCTCTCCGGCCACCGCCACGTCCCCTACGTCTGGAGCATCTCCGGCGTGCGCATCGTCCACTCGGGGACCGTCTCGACCATGAGGGTGCGCGGCACCATGCCGCCCTCCTACAACGTGATCGAGTTCGACGACGAGACCGTCAACATCAACCTGCGCGAGCCGGGCAAGGACGCCGACGAGCCGCTGGCCAGCTTCTCCCGCAAACCGACGACCAGCAGCGAGTTCTACCCGGACTTCGAGCGCTTCGTCCTCTACGACCGGCT
>JAUJMB010000246.1 GCA_030447045.1 Rubrobacteraceae bacterium
TGTTCAACGCGCTGACCAGGCTGCCGGTGTTTACCTGCACCGGCTCGGCAAAGGCCGGACCCGAAAGGCTGAGCATCATGGCGCCCGCGGTTAGCCCGGCGGCTAGCCGTACTTTCGTCCTGCTCTTCATCTGTGTACCTCCACGGAGGTTGCTTTCACGTCCCCAGGCTTCTACCCGCAAAGGTGGGGAGGTAAACGTTCCGTAACGATTTTTTAGAATTATTAAGCCGGATCGTGCAGGCACCGGGCCGCCGCCCGGTCGACCATCCAGGTCGGGCCGCCGGGAGGCCGGACGAGCTTTGCGGGATACCTACGCGGGTCCGCGCCGCCTTCCAGGATCTCCTGCAAAGCCTCCGCCTTCCCCTCACCGGCGACAAGAAAATTTACGGAGCGGGCCGCGTTCAGAACGGGAACCGTGAGCGTCAGGCGGGTGGTATCGAGCTTCGGCACGGGGTTGGCCACGACGAGGCGGTCGGTGGCTTCGAGCGCGGGGGTCTCCGGGAAGAGGCTCGCCGTGTGCCCGTCGGCCCCGATGCCGAGCATGACGAGGTCGAGGACCGGGGGCACCTCTCCGAAGAACTCTTTCAGCTCTTCTTCGTAAGCGGCGGCGGCCTCGTCCGGCGGCAGCTCGCCGCGCATGCGGTGGACGGAGCCGACGGGGACGCGGTCCAGGAGCGCCTCAAGGGCCATCCGGAAGTTGGAGTCTTCGTGGTCCGGGGGGACGGTCCGCTCGTCGCCGAAAAAGGCGTGGACGTTCGGCCAGTCCACGTCTCCTGTGTGGTCGCGGGCGAGGACCTCGTAGGTGGCCTTGGGGGTGGAGCCGCCGGCCAGGGCGACGGCGAAGCGGCCGCGTTCGGCCACCGCTTCCGCGGCCCCCTCGACGAAGGCGCGGGCGGCGGCTTCGGCCAGTCCTTCCGGGGATTCGTGGAGGTGAACGCTCACAGGTCGAGGATCTCGACGGCCGCGCGGAGGGCGGCCTCGTAGGTCTCGTCGCACCCGCGGAACTGGAGCTCCTCGCCGACGAGGACCCCGAGGTCGAAGTGACCGAGGTGGACGGTCCGTTCGGCGACGAGGTCCTCGCCGCGCATCACCGTGGTCTTCACCTCGCGGCGCTCCCTGTGGCGCGAGACCTGGAAGCTGTGGTCGGCGGAGCGGAGCCTGACGCGCCTGAGCCTGGCGTCGGGCGAGTCCGGGGAGAGCTCCACGGAGACGTCGCCGACCGGGCCGTCGAAGCGTATCGTGCGGTGGTTGCCTTCGCGGGTGAGGTCCTTGGGCCTCCAGCCCAGGGAGGAGGCCAGCCAGCCGACGAGGAGCAGGGCGCGGCATTCGCCGCCGGGGGCGTAGAGGACCTCGGCGGACGCTATCCTCTCGAGCTCACCGGCGCGTTCCGGAGCGGCGAAGGCGTCTGCGAGGAGCGAGCGCCAGGGCGAGAGGCCGACCCACTGCAGGTCGCCGACGGCCGGCATGTTCTCCCTTTCGATCAGGGCTGCCATCTCGCGCAGGGAGTCCTCCCGGTCCTCGCGGGCGGCGGAGTCCACGATGAGGCGGTCGGCCAGGTCGGCCATGGCGGCGAACTCGGGGGCGTGGGGCGAGAACGCGCCGGGGTACCAGAGAAAGACGGGGAGGTCCGGTATCAGGAGCGGGCCGGCCAGGCTCTCGAGGTGGTTTGCCGGCGGGCCCTCCGCGTGGATCGTCACCTGCTCGGCGCAGACCTGGGCGCCCCCGCCCCTGACGTTGCAGAAGGCGGAGAGCCCGACCTCGACGTTCCGCTCGCCCTCGGGGTCGGAGATCAGGAGGATCGCCCGCGCCGGGTAGCGCCCGGCGAGGTTCGAGACCGAGCGCGTCACCTCCGGGGCGGCCTCCTCGTCGGTTACCACGATCAGGTTCAAGACGCTGGAGCGGAGCGCGAGCGTGCCGTCCTCGTTTGCCCGGAGCTTGCCGAGCTCGTGCTCCACCTCGGAGACGCTCATCGGACCGCCGCCCGGGGACTCTCTCGTCTCCCCGATCACGGCCTCCTCCACTCCCGTCCATCCCGCCCCAGAAGCTCGTCGGCCTCCTCGGGCCCCCACGTCCCTGCCGGGTAGAACTCGACGCTCTTCTCTTCCGCCCAGCGACGCATCACGGGGTCGAGGATGCCCCACGCCCCCTCGGCCTCGTCCGCCCGGATAAACAGGGTAGGGTCGCCGAGCATGAGGTCGAGCAATAGCCGCTGGTAGGCGTCGGGGGCCTCTTCGAGGAAGGCGGTTCCGTAGAGGAGGTCCATGTTCACGGAGCTCACCTCGAAGCCCGAGCCCGGGACCTTGGCGCCTATCTTGAGGGAGACGCCCTCCTCGGGCTGGACGCGGACGACGAGGACGTTCGGCTCCAGGCTCTCGGTATCCTGGCGGGCGAAGGGCGTGTGGGGGGAGGAGTGGAACTGGATGGCGATCTCCGTAGCCTTCTTCGGCATCCTCTTTCCCGCCCGCAGGAAGAACGGCACCCCGGCCCACCGCCAGTTGTCCACGAAGAGCCTGAGGGCAACGTAGGTCTCCGTCGCGGACTCCGGGTCGACCTCTTCCTCCTCGCGGTAGCCCGCGACCTCCTCGCCCCACACCCAGCCCGACGTGTACTGGCCGCGCACCGCGTAATCGTCGACCTCGTCCTCGGGGATGGGGCGCACCGCCTTCAGGACCTTGACCTTCTCCTCGCGCACGGACTCCGCGTCGAAGGCGACGGGCGGCTCCATCGCGGTGAGGCAGAGGACCTGCATCACGTGGTTCTGGACGATGTCGCGGAGGGCGCCGGCCTCTTCATAGAAAGCGCCCCTCGTTCCGACGCCGATGTCTTCTGCGACCGTGATCTGGACGTGGTCCACGTAGTGCTGGTTCCAGATCGGCTCGAAGATGCCGTTAGCGAAGCGGAGCGCCAGGATGTTCTGGACCGTCTCCTTGCCGAGGTAGTGGTCGATGCGGTAGATCTGGGCCTCGTCGAAGTGGCGCCGGATCTCCTCGTTGAGTTCCCTGGCGCTCCCAAGATCCCGCCCGAACGGCTTCTCGACCACGAGCCGCGACCACCCGCCGTCCTCCCCCT
>JAUJMB010000247.1 GCA_030447045.1 Rubrobacteraceae bacterium
TAGAAGTAGAGCGTCTCGCCGGAGAGCGCCTCTATCTTCTCGACGAGGGCGTCGGAGGTGAGGGGGCCGGTGGCGACGACCGTGGGCCCATCCGGGAGGTCCGTCATCTCGCCGCGGACGACCTCTATGTTCGGGTGGGCGTGGACGGTCTCGGTGACGGCGCGGGGAAAGCCCTCGCGGGCCACACCTAAAGCGCCGCCGGCCGGCACGGAGTTCGCGTCGGCGCTGCGCAGGATCATGGACCCCAGGCGCCGCAGCTCTTCTTTGAGGAGCCCCGAGGCGGTCTCAAGCGCGTTGTTGCCGAGGGAGTTGGAGCAGACGAGCTCGGCGAAAAACTCCGTCCTGTGGGCCGGCGTCTCCCTGACGGGCCGCATCTCCCACAGCTCGACGGAGCACCCGAGCTCCGCCGCCTGCCAGGCCGCCTCGCTGCCGGCGAGGCCGCCGCCTATTACCGTTACGTCCGCCATACGGGGCTCCCTGTGTCCTGTTAGTGCCGTTAGAGTGCCGGAGACACTCTCCGGGACAGCCGGGAGATTCTACCGCCGGGGTCGAGAACCCGCAGCGGTGCGCCCGCTGGCATCCCCCCGGGCGACGACGGACGAAGCGAGGAGACCGCGGGCGTTCAGGGTCGCAGCCGGTAGAACCGCCAGAAGTCGTTCTCTATGGGCAGTATCTCGACGTCGCGGAAGCCGGCGGCCAGGGCGTATTCGCGCAGGGTCTCCGGTCGCATGGCCGTGCCGGTCGCCGCCGAGGGCTGCTCCGCCATCCCCACCGGCAGGCAGTGGAGGACGCTCCAGCCGTACATCAGGCGCTCGACCTCGTCGCCGGGCGCGGTGAACGAGTCGGCCACGCGCTCGTCCGCGACGATGACGCTGCCCCCCTCGGCCAGCAGGCCGCGCATCGCGCGCAGCGCTTCGACCGGGGCGGACATGTCGTGGATCGCCTCGAACACGGTGACGAGGTCGTAGCCTCCCTGCGAGACCGGGTCGGCCGCGTCGCGCACCTCGAAGCTCACGCGGTCCGCCAGGTCCGTCCCGGCCAGGTTCCGCCGCGCGAGTTCTATGGAGTACTCGTCGAGGTCAAAGCCGTCCACCCGTACCTTGGGATAGGCGGTGGCCAGGGCGATGCTCGACCACCCCGTCCCGCAGGCGACGTCGGCGACGCGGGCCGGAGGGTCGGCCTCGAGCCTGGCGTGCACGTCCGGCACGGCCGGCAGCCACTCGCTGCCGAGCAGGTTGACGAACTGGGCCCGGTTCATCTCGCCCTGTCCCTCGCAGAAATCGGCGTCAAAGTCGGCGTAGGGGACGCCGCCGCCGGAGCGGAACGCCTCGAGCACGGCGGGGACCGGCCTCACGATACCCACCATCATCCGGGCGAACGGCGCCAGGTAGTTGAGGCTGTCGCGCCCGGTCAGGACCTCTTCGTGGCCCGCCGGCAGGCGGTAGCGACGGGCGGGCGCTCCTTCCCCGGGATCTTCGACCTCCAGGATGCCGGTGACGGCCTGTTGCTCCAGCCACTCCCGCGTGTAGCGCTCGTGGGTTCCGGCGGCGGCGGAGAGCTCCGCTGACGTGGCGGGCCCAATCTCCACCAGCGCCCGGTAGAAGCCGAGGCGTTCCCCGATGTAGACCATGTACAGGTCGTTCATGCCGAGCACGGCCCCGAACAGACGCTCGACAAGCTCGTCTCGCCGCCCGTCGACGTCTTGCGCCACCTGCTCTGCCATACCGTTCTCCTCTCCCCGTCCAGACCCAGAGCGGGTATCCATCTGGCGGATCGAAACCCGGAGCGCCCCAGCAGTGGCGTTCCGGGCGCCTACACAGTTGGCGTAACTAGATAGCAGGCAGCGAACGCAGGGGCATCGCCCATTTGCGTGATTTTCTGGCCCCTCGGCGGACTACCAGGCCGTGGCGCCCCCGTCCACGACGAGGGTCTGGCCGGTGACGTAGGAGGCGGCGGACGAGGCGAGGAAGATCACGACGCCCTTGAGGTCCTCCGGGTTGCCGAAGCGGTGGAGGGGTATCCCGTCGAGCATCCGCTCCTCGAACTTCTCTATGAGCCCGCCGCTCATGCGCGTCGGGAACCAGCCAGGGGCTATGGCGTTCACGGTTATGCCGTGCGGCGCCCAGGAGGTGGCGAGGTCGCGGGTCATGGAGATGACGGCGCCCTTGGAGGAGTTGTAGCCGACGGTCTGCATGAAATCCGGGTGGCCGCCGACGAGGCCGGCGACAGAGGAGATGTTGACGATGGTGCCGCCGGTGCCGCGTTCGATCATGCGCCGTCCCACAGCCTGGGCCATCAGGAACGTCCCGCGCACGTTGACGGCGATGACCTGGTCGAACTTCTCGAGCGGCATCTCGTCCGGCGGCGCACCCCAAGTCGCCCCGGAGTTGTTGACGAGCACGTCCACGCCCCCGAAGGCCTCCTCGGCCTCGGAGACCACGCCGGCCACGTCGTCTGGGTCGGTAACGTCGCAGGCGAGCGCGAGCGCGCGTCCGCCCCTGGCCTCTATCTCCTCCTTCACGTCCTCCAGTGACCCCTTCTTGCGGGAGCAGAGGACGACGTTGGCCCCGGCGTCGGCGAGGGCCTCGGCCATGTAGCGGCCGAGGCCCCGCCCGCCGCCGGTCACGATGGCCGTCTTGCCGTCCAGGCGGAAAAGGTCGAGCGCGTTCAAGGCTGGCTCTCCCTCTAAGCCGGCGGCGGGGGTATGGTCCCGGGCTCGGGATCTATGCGGGTCCCCGCGCTGGCCCCGGCCACGGCTTCGGCCCTCGCCTCGTCGGCGAGGACACGTCTAAGGAGCTTGCCGACGGCGGACTTGGGGAGCTCCAGGCGGAACTCCAGCTCCTTGGGCGCCTTGTAGGGGGCGAGCCGCTCCAGGCAGAAGGCCAGGATCTCGGTTTCCGTCACCGTGCTGCCGGCGCGGCGGACGACGAAGGCCTTGACGGACTCGCCCCTGTACTCGTCGGGGACGCCGACGGCGACGGCCTCCGAGACGTCGGGGTGCTCGAAGAGAACCTCCTCGATCTCGCGCGGGTAGACGTTGTAGCCGCTCGCCAGGATCATGTCCT
>JAUJMB010000248.1 GCA_030447045.1 Rubrobacteraceae bacterium
AGGTCGGCGGCGCTCGGGTTCGCGCCCTGCCCGCCCTCGACCACCACGGCCCCCATCTCTTCGAAGAGGGCGCGGTTGCCCCCGCCCCGGCTGGCCGCCACGACGCCCACGTTGCCAACGACGCGCGTGCCTCCTCCCCCGGCCTCCGTTCGGGAGCGGACCTGGGCCTCCATGTCCTCGATCTTGACGCGCGCCAGCCGCCCGAACCCGCCGGCGTGGGAGAGCATCGCCCCTGGGTCCTGGGTGTGGACGTGGACGTTCACCGTCTCCTCGTCGGCGATGACGAGCACGCTCTTCCCGTTCGCGTACACGTGCTCCTCGAGAGGTTCGACGGCACCTGAAAAGCCGGAGACGACGAACTGGGTGCAGTAGCCCCAGGCCTCCTCGCCGGCGTGGATCGCCGCAAGGTCCGGCGCGCCGTCGTCCCCCTCGAAGGTGCTCGCTATCTCCTCGCCCGTCACGCACGCGTAGATGCCGTCGAGTATCACGGCGACGGCGAGGCCGCCGGCGTCCACGACCCCGGCGTCGCGCAGGACGTCGAGAAGCTCCGGCGTCCGGCGGACGGACTCGTGGGCCTCGGTGGCGGCGGCCCGGATCACGGCGGGCAGGCCCTCCTCCCCACCCTCGACGGCCTCGACCGCGGCGCGGGCGGCGTCCTTGATAACGGTAAGCATGGTGCCCTCGACGGGCTCCCGGACGGAGGCGTAGGCCCTCACTTTGGCGCCGTCCAGGGCGGCGGCGAAGGCGGCGGCGTCGAGGGCGCCGTGCTTGGCGAGCACGTCGCAGGCGCCCCGGATCATCTGCGAGAGGATCACGCCGGAGTTCCCCCGCGCCCCCATGAGCGCCGCGCGCGCCACCGCCCGGCTGGCCTCCTCCGGGCTCGCGTACTCCGATTCGGCGGCGTCTTTGAGGGTCGATTCGAGGGTGAGAAGCATGTTGGTGCCGGTGTCGCCGTCGGGCACGGGGTAGACGTTGAGGGCGTTGATCCTGGCGACTTGCGCCTTGAGCGCCGCGTGCGCCGCGGCCCCCAGGGAGGCCACCTTTACCGCCATTGCATCCTGCCTTCCGCCTCTGTCCTCACGCGACTCCTGACGTGCCCGCCCGGTAGGGCCCCGAGGCCCCCGCGCGTCCCTTTGCGCCCGCGACTATCTGGTACAATCCCTGCCCGACGCCCGGAGGCAGGCCCATAGCGGCGCGCCGGGGTCCCCAAATTCGACCGGTATCCTAGCACAGGAGAAATTGAAGTGGCGAAGGTCTGTTATTCCTGCGGAAAGAAGCCAGAGTTCGGCAACGCGAGGAGCCACTCCCTGCGCGCTACCCGCCGCCGCTGGAACCCGAACCTGCAGAAGGTCCGCATCCAGGAGGGCAGCTCGACGAAGCGCGTGTGGACCTGCACCTCGTGCCTGAAGGGGTTCAAGGTCCAGAAGGCCGTCGCGAAGACGCCCTCCCCCACCGCCTAGAGCACCCGAAGCACCAAAAAGAGGGGGACGGCATAATAGCCGCCCCCATAGAGAGCACAGCACTTAGAGGCGCCCTCGGGGGCGCCTCTAGCCGTTAGCGTCGGTTGGTGCGTTCCCCTTGATGCGCGGCAGCAGGTCGGCCATCTCTATGGCGGAGGCGGCGGCCTCGAAGCCCTTGTTGCCCATCTTGGTGCCGGCGCGTTCGATGGCCTGCTCTATGGTCTCGGTGGTGATGACGCCGAAGATGGTCGGGACACCCGTCTGCAGGGCCACCGAGGAGATGCCGTTGGCCGCCCCTCCCGCAACGTAGTCGAAGTGGGCGGTGGAGCCCCGGATCACGGCGCCCAGGCAGATCACGGCGTCGTAGCGGCCGGTCTTCGCCATCTCGCTCGCCGCGAGCGGTACCTCGTACGAGCCGGGAACCCAGGCGACGTCGACGGAGCCCACGTCGCCGCCGTGGCGCCGTACGGCGTCCAGCGCCCCTTCCAGGAGCGCCTTGACGATAAAGTCGTTAAAGCGGGAGGCGACGACCCCGAAGGTCTTCCCCGCCGCCGAGAGCGAGCCCTCTATGTGGTTGGCGCCGTCTACGCGCTGCAAGAGCCCGCCTCCCTAAATCTTGTCGAAGACGTGGTTGAGCTTCTCCCGCTTGGTCTTGAGGTAGCGGTCGTTGTAGCCGTTGGGCTCCATCTCCAGCGGCACGCGCTCCGTGACCTCGAGCCCGAAGCCCCTGAGGCCAACGACCTTGGTGAGGTTGTTGGTGAGGAGCCGGATGCGCGTGAGGTCCAGGTCCTTGAGGATCTGGGCTCCGACGCCGTAGTCCCTGAGGTCCGGCGCGAGGCCGAGCTTCTGGTTGGCCTCGACGGTGTCCATGCCCTCGTCCTGGAGGTGGTAGGCCTTCATCTTGTTGAGCAGGCCTATGCCGCGGCCCTCCTGCTGCATGTAGACGATGACGCCCTCGCCCTCGCGGGCCAGAAGCTCCATCGCCGCCTCGAGCTGCTCGCCGCAGTCGCAGCGCAAAGAGTGGAGCGCGTCGCCGGTGAGGCAGGCGGAGTGGACGCGCACGAGCACGTCCTCCTTGCCCTCGGGCTCGCCCATGATGAGCGCGAGGTGGGTGAGGTCGTCTATCTCGCTCTCGAACGCCTTGAGGCGGAACTCGCCGTAGGGCGTTGGGAGCTTCGTCTCGACGGCGCACTTGACCTGCGTCTCGAAGGCGTGGCGGTACTCGATGATCTGGGCGGTCGTCACGAGCTTGATGTCGTGCTCGGCGGAGAACTTCTCCAGGTCCGGCACCCGGGCCATCGTGCCGTCCTCTTTCATGATCTCGCAGATCACACCGGCAGGCTTCAGCCCCGCCAGCCGCGAGAGGTCGACGGCGGCCTCGGTCTGGCCCGCCCGCTGCAGGACGCCGCCTGCCTTGGCCCGCAGCGGAAAGACGTGCCCCGGCATGACCAGGTCCTCGGGGCCGGTCGCGTCGTCGACGGCCACGCGGCAGGTGTGGGCCCGGTCGGCCGCGGAGATGCCGGTGGTGATGCCCTCCCTGGCCTCGATGGAGACGGTGAAGCCCGTGCCCATGCGCGAGGAGTTGTG
>JAUJMB010000249.1 GCA_030447045.1 Rubrobacteraceae bacterium
TTAGCGGGCGGAGGGACGCCCGCCGTCGGCCCACGGGCGTATCTTGGGGGCGTATATTTGGGAGACCCCCGTACCCCCCTGGGCGTATGCGGGGCGCACATACCGGACGGCGGCCCGCGCTTTGTCGGCCCCTATCCGCCCGGGCGCCCGGGAGGCCCTTGCAAGCTCAGGGGCGCGCCCGGAGGCCTACGTCTCGCCCGTCTCGGGCCGGGGCGCGAGCCCGAGCTCCAGGGCGCGCACGACCGCCTGGGTGCGGTCCGAGACCCCGAGTTTGGAGATTATGCGCCTGACGTGGACCTTGGCGGTGGCCTTGCTGATGAAGAGGCCCTCGGCGATCTCCTGGTTGGTCTTCCCCCGGGCCACGAGCCTCAGCACCTCCAACTCCCGAGGGGTCAACCCGTTCGGGAGGGGCGCAGCCCCCGCGCCGTCCTCGGCCGCGGAGGGCGGCTCCTGGGAAGGTCGCGGAACTTCGCCGGCGAGGCTCCGTATCAGCTGGGATGCGAGCTCCTGGTTTAGCGGCGATTCGCCATCCAGCGCCCGCCTTATGGCGTTGGTCAGCTGCCGGTTGGGGGCGTCCTTGAGGACGTAACCGGCAGCACCGGCCTTTATCGCCTCGAGGAGGTAGTCGGGGTTGTCGTAGGTGGTGACGACGAGCACGCCGACCGAAGGGTGCTCCGCCTTTATCGCGCGGGTGGCCTCCAGGCCGTCCATCCTGGGCATGCGCACGTCCATCAGCACCAGGTCGGGGGCCAGAGAGCGGCACAGCTCCACGGCCTCCCGGCCGTCCCTCGCCTCGCCGACCACCTCGAGGTCTTCCTCGTAGCCCAGCATGCGCCTGAAACCGTCCCTGACCAGCTCGTGGTCGTCGGCTATGAGTATCCGCGCCGGTGTGGTCCGTATGCCGGGTTCCATCTCAGTACCCTCCCCCATCGGTTTCCTCCCCGGCAGCCCCCAATGCGGTAGCCCCCAATGGGACCGCCGCCGCCACCGTCGTGCCGGTGCCGGGTTCGCTACGGATCTCGAGGGCGCCCCCCAGCAGCGCGATCCTCTCGCGCATGCTCGAGAGCCCCACCCTCTCGCCGGGCCCCGCCCCCCGCCCGGCCTCCGCGGGCGCAAAGCCTCGCCCCCGGTCGCTCACCTCGAGCCGCACGGTCCCGTCGCGCAGCCCGAGCGCGACGCGCACCCGGTCCGTTTGGGCGTGCTTGCGCACGTTGGTGAGGGCCTCCTGGGCCACGCGGAACAGGGCGGTCTCGAGCGTGGCGGAGAGTCGCGCCCCGCCCAGCGTCTCCTCGTAGGTGGTCTCGTAGCCCTCGGCGCGTAGCTCCTCGGCCTGCATGCGCACGGCGTTGGCCAGCCCGAAGTCGTCGAGGGTGGTGGGCCTCAGGTTGGCGATGACGCGCCTGGCTTCGCCGACCGTACGCCGGACGAGGGCGACGGCCTCCTCGAGCTCCTCGCGGTCTTGCGCGGACTCCGGCGGGCGGTGCTCGGCGAAGAGCGCCAGGCGCCGGTAGGCGGCCGCCGCCGTCTGGGTCAACCCGTCGTGGACCTCGTAGGCCACCCTGCGGCGCTCCTCCTCCTGGGCCGCCACCATCCGTCCGACCAGGTCGTGCAGCTCCCGCTCGCGTTCCGCCAACTCCTCGTAGAGGCGGGCGTTCTCCAGCGCGCCGGCGCCCTGGACGGCGAGGCTGGAGATGGCGTCCCTGGTCTCCTTCTGCGCCAGGGCCGGCGGGCCGTAGGCTCCGAGCACGCCGATCACCCGACCCCTCGCCCGCAGCGGCACGAACACCCCCGTGAGAGCCGTCCCCGTCAGAGCCGTTTGGGATCCCGGGTTTGGTGGTCGTCGCAACTCTATCGCCCGCGCCCGTCCGACCTTCGAGACCTCGTCTACCGCGGCCCGGACTTCGGGGCGCTCGCGAACCGCGGCGAGTACCTCCTCGGGACCCACGCTGCGCCACTCGCTCATCCGGCCTTGCTCGTCGCCGAGGCTGAGGGTCGCCGCCTCGGGGTCGGAGACGCGCCCCGTGAACTCGAGGAGCCGCAAGCCGATCTCGTCCCGCTCGAGGCTCGAGCCCAGGACCTGCCCGGCTTCGTAGAGGGCGAGCAAGGAGTCGAAGCTGCGGCGGAGAGCCTCCTCGGTCCCCTTGCGCTCGGTTATGTCGCGGACGGCGGCGCAGATGATCCGTTTGCCGCCGTAGTCGATGGCGCTCGCCGCGATCTCCACCTCCACCACCGATCCGTCCTTCCGAAGGTACTTCCGCTCCCTGATGAAGCGCGTCCCCTCCCTGAGGGTGCGCTCGACGTTGGCTTCCACGTCCTCGCGGGCGTGGGCCACGATCTCGTGCAACCCCATCCCGCGCAGCTCGGCGGCGGTGTACCCGAGCATGTTCTGCAGCGCCGGGTTGGTCTCCAGGATGCGCCTGGTGACGCTATCCACCAGGTAGAGGCCCTCCGCGGATTGCTCGACCACCGCCCGGTAGCGTTCTTCGCTCCGGCTCAGGGCCTCTTCGGCCTGCTTGCGCTCGGTTACGTCGCGCTGGTTGATCACCACGCCCCTCACGCTCGGATCATCCAGCAGGTTGTTGAAGAGGAATTCGGAGTGACGCCAGGAGCCGTCCTTGTGCGGCACCCTGAACTCGAAGGGCGGGTGGACCCCCGGCCGCGACCAGATCTCGGCGAACGTCCTCCGCTCCCGCTCGAGGTCATCCGGGCGCACGTAGTCGAAGACGTTTTTGCCCACCAGCTCCTCGGGAGGGTAGCCCGTTGCCCTCTCTACCGCGGGGCTGACGTAGCTTATGGTGCCCCCGGCGTCGACCACCGTGATGACGTCCGAGGAGTTCTGCACCAGGGTGCGGAAGCGCCGCTCGCTCTCTTGAAGCGCCGCTCGATGGCTTTCGGCCTCCAGCGCGCTCGACTCGGCCCGGGTTGTGGCGGAGCGGAGCGCCTGGGCCAACGAACTGATCAGCACCCCTTGAAGCGCAAACAGGGCCAGCGGCAAGGCGTCCAGGCCCGGCCCCGTAAAGGAACCGAACGGCGACCAGAA
>JAUJMB010000250.1 GCA_030447045.1 Rubrobacteraceae bacterium
GCCTCTCCGGCGGCTTCGACGTCCGCGCCGACGCCGGCTACGCGGTCCCCATAGACGATATGAACGAGGCTATAGTGGATGCCGAAGGCGTAAACGAGGACGACATCGCGGCCGTTGGCACCTTTACCGGGCTCCCCGTCGAGGCCAGGCAGAGGGGCACCGACCGAAAGCCCGACACCCTCTTCGTGCAGGGCGTGGACGGCGGCTACACCGAGAACGTCGGCTACGGCTTCAAGTCGACCGTGGGTGACTACGACACGAACGAGGAGGTGTGGAAGGCGCTCCGGGAGGAGCCCAACACGGCGGTCATCTCCGCCCAGCTCGCGCCCACCAGGGAGAACTTCGACTTCGGCGACGGGCCGCCCTCCATAGAGCTCTCGGGCTTCTACGGGGACGACCCGACCCTGCCGGACGACCTGTACATACGGGCCGAGGACTCGGGATCCGGCCGGACGCGGGACCTGCGCGTCATAGGGGTGCTCGAGGATTCGGCGTTCTTCGCGCCGAGCGTGATGACCTCCGCGGCAACCGTAGACGGCCTCGCCGGCTCGCCGGTGCCGGCCCAGAGCTACCAGTTCAAGCTGGCCGACGGCGCTGACGCGGGCGCCTTAACGAAGGACCTCGAGAAGGCGTTCGCGGAGAACGGGCTGCAGGCGGTGGCCGTGGAAGAGGAGATCCGGGACGGTTCCGCCTCCCAGGGGCTCTTCAACAACCTGCTCATGGGCTTTATGGGGCTTGGCCTACTCGTCGGCATCGCGGCGCTCGGGGTCATCGCGGCCCGCTCCGTCGTCGAGCGGCGGCAGCAGATCGGGATGCTCAGGGCTTTAGGCTTCCAGCGGGGGCAGGTGCGGCTCGCCTTCCTCATAGAGTCGTCTTTCGTCGCCCTGCTCGGCATCGGGCTCGGGGTGGCGCTGGGGGCCGCGCTCTCGGTCGGCATAGTGGACTCCTTCGCCGAGCAGTTCGCCGGCGTCCAGTACACGGTGCCGTGGACCACTCTAGGCGTCGTCGTCGGCCTCGCCTACGCGGCCTCCCTCCTCACCACCTTCCTCCCCGCCCGCCAGGCGAGCAAGGTCTACCCGGCGGAGGCGCTGCGCTACGCGGAGTAGCCCTAGGAGTTTCGGGCATTGGCGCGGCCGGCTACCTGGTCTTGCCCGTAGCCGGCCGCCCTCCCGCCCGCGGGTGCCGTCAACCGGCAGGGGGCGCCTATCGCAGCAGGAAGCCGGGGCCTAGAGGGTCGTTCCGTTCGAGGACGAATTGGTGGTGGCCTGTGAGGTGGGCGCTGCCCTCGACCTCGGTCACCACGGCGGGGAGACCCGCCACCTCTGTCTCCTCCACCACGCGGCCCTCGAAGCGCGTCCCGACGATGCTGGCGTGGTCGAGGGTCCCCCCGGTTGGCAGCCCCGCGTCGGCGTGGAGGAGGGCCAGGCGCGCCGAGGTGCCGCTGCCGCACGGCGAGCGGTCCACCTCGCCGTCGGCGAAGACGGTGACGTTGCGCTGGGCGAGGCCGGGCCCCCGGTCGGGGCCTCCGGCGTCCTCGAAGAAGATGGTGCCGTAGACGTCGCGCAGCCTGGGCTCCAAGGGGTGCGAGACCTCCGCCGCGACGTTCAGGTGGTCCTTGATCTCACGCCCAAGCTCGACGAACCGCCCCAGGTTGGCGGGCTCGACGGCCAGCCCCAGGGCACCCGCGTCCACGCTCGCGTAGAAGGCGCCCCCGAAAGCGACGTCAACGACGACCTCCCCGGCCGAGCGGGTTTCGATGGAGAGGCCGCGCGAGTGGACGAATGAGGGCACGTTGCGGAAGCGCACGGAGACCGCCCTTCCGCCCTCGACGCTCGCCACGGCGGGCAGCCGGCCCGAGGGGACGTCTATGACCATCTCCGTCTCTGGCTCCGTCGCGGCGACGACGCCGCTCTCGATGGCCCAGGTGGCGAGCGCGATGGTGCCGTGGCCGCAGGCGGTCGAGAAGCCGGCGTTGTGGAAGAACAGGACGCCGAGGTCGCCGCCCGCGTCGTCCGGCTCGGTGACGAAGCAGCCGTACATGTCGGCGTGCCCCCTGGGCTCGTAGACCAACAGGCGCCTCACGAGGTCGAGGTTCTCGATGGCCCACGCGCGCTTGTCCAGCACGGTCGTCCCGAGGATCGGTCCGACGCCGCCGCTCACTATCCTGAACGGCTCGCCGGCCGTGTGGTAGTCGGTGGCGCTTACCGACAGCGCCCGGTTCCCTTCCGTCACGTCTGTCCCCTCCTCTTTCGCCAGATCCCGGGCCGCCGTTCGCGATGCTCCGCAAACTCGACGGTTGCCACGTGGCGAGTACCAAGAGTTGATCGCTGACCGCTGGCCGCGCGTTCCGCTGAAAGCGGAACGCTTCAGTGCGTGTGTTTGTCCTCGTGCGAGCCCGACGGGGCTTCGGCGCCGCGCTCTTTGAGCATCTCCCTCATCACCTCGATCTCGCCCTGCTGGGAGGCCGCGATGGCCCCGGCGAGGTTCTCCACCTCGGGGCGGTCGGTCTCTTCTATGACCGCTTCTGCCATCGGGACGGCGGCCTGGTGGTGGGGGATCATGAGCCGGAAGAACATCTCTTCCGCCTCCTCTGGCGGGGCGTTGCGCAGGCGCTCTATCTCTTCTGGCGAGGCCATGCCCGGCATGCGGCCCTCCGTTGGGTGGCCCATCCAGGTCATGGCGGGCTCCGCGCCGGTGGGGGGGAGGTTCCAGACGTCGAGCCAGCCCTGCATGCGCCCGATCTGGCCCTGCTGCGTGAGCGCCATGTCGGTGGCCATGAGCCTGACCTCCTCGCTCTCGGTCTTGTTCCGCACGATCTCGGCCATCTCGACGGCCTGGGCGTGATGCACGGACATGTCCCGCGCGAACCCGGCCTCCGCCGAGCCGTCCCCCGGCCGCGCGTTCGTCAGGTAGAGCCACAACGCGAGCGCCGCGAAGAGCACGGCGGCCGCGGCGAGCAACAGGATGAGCGGTCCCGCGTCCCTCGGGGTCTTCGTAGCCACCGCTAGAGGGTGTCCGACGTGCCGCCGGCGCAAGTG
>JAUJMB010000047.1 GCA_030447045.1 Rubrobacteraceae bacterium
TCGCCTCGTTTATGGGGCTGCTCCTCGTGTACGGGCTCAACCAGTGGCTGCCGACGATCATGCGCGACGCCGGCTACGCCCTTGGCGCCGCCCTCGCCTTCCTGCTGGTGCTGAACCTCGGCGCCGTGGCCGGGCTGCTCCTGGCCGGCCCCGTGGCCGACCGCTACGGCTCGAAGGTGGCCTGCGCCGGCTGGTTCGCCCTGGCGGCGGTCTTCCTGTTCCTCCTCAGCGTGCAGCTGCCGCTCGTGCTGACCTACCTTGCCGTGTTCGCCACGGGGTTCTTCGTCTTCAGCGCGCAGGTCCTGCTCTACGCCTACGTCAGCCGGCATTACCCCACGAGCGGGCGCGGCACCGCCCTGGGCTGGGCCGCCGGCATCGGGCGCGTCGGCGCGATCTGCGGTCCCATCCTGGGCGGCCTGCTCCTCGGCGCCGGGCTCGCCGTCCCCTGGGGCTTCTACGCCTTCGCCCTCGTCGGGCTGCTCGGCGCCGTCTTCGTCTTCGCGGTGCCGCGGTCCCCCGCGGACGAGGCCAGGGGGACGGGGGTATCCGCGGAGGCGGCGACGCGTTAGATTGGGGCCGGCCTCGAGGGTCGGTTGAGGGAAGCGCCAGGAAAGGGGGCCGCTCGTTGGCCGAAGCAGTGGACCTGCGCGAGGCGGTGGCCGGGCTCGTGCGCGACGGGGACGCCGTCGCGCTGGAGGGCTTCACGCACCTCATCCCGACGGCCGCGGCGCACGAGATCCTCCGCCAGGGAAGGCGGGACCTGACCCTGATCCGGATGACGCCGGACCTGATCTACGACCAGATGATCGGGATGGGCTCCGCCTCCAAGCTGGTCTTCTCCTGGGGCGGCAACCCCGGCGTCGGCTCCCTTCACCGCTTCCGCGACGCCATCGAGAACGACTGGCCCCAAGCCCTGGAGATAGAGGAGCACTCCCACGCCGGCATGGCCAACCGCTACGTCGCGGGCGCCTCGAACCTCCCGTTCGCCGTCTTGCGCGGCTACGTCGGCACAGACCTGCCCAGGGTCACGGAGACGATAGCGCCCGTAACCTGCCCCTTCACCGGCGAGGAGCTGATGGCCGTGCCGGCCCTCAACCCCGACGTCTCCATCGTCCACGCCCAGCAGGCGGACCGCCGGGGAAACGTGGCGATCTGGGGCATCTCCGGCATCCAGAAGGAGGCGGTCCTCTCGGCCCGGCGCGCGATCGCCACGGTCGAGGAGGTGGTCGAGGAGCTTACGCCCCATCCTTTCCAGATCGTGCTGCCAGCCGTGGTCTTCGACGCGATAGCGGTCGAGCCCATGGGGGCGCACCCCTCCTACGCCGACGGATACTACGACCGGGACAACACCTTCTACGAGGCGTGGGACCCCGTAAGCCGCGACCGGGAGGGGTTCCGATCGTGGATGGAGCGGCACGTCCTGGGCACGGAGAACTTCGGCGAGTACCTAAAGAGCGTCCGGGCGGAAGGGATGGTGGCGAAGTGAAGGCGACCGGGGAGGCGGCCTCCTACACCGCGGACGAGATGATGACCGTCGCCGCCTCCCGCGAGCTCAAGGACGGGACGGTCTGCTTTGTGGGCATAGGTCTTCCCAGCGAGGCCGCGAACCTGGCCAGGGCGACGCACGCGCCGGGGTGCGTCCTGATCTACGAGTCCGGCACCGTCGGCGCCAAGCCCGACGTCCTGCCGCTCTCCATCGGAGACGGGGTGCTCGCGGAGCACGCGGACTCGGTGGTCTCGGTGCCGGAGATCTTCAACTACTGGCTCCAGGCCGGACGCGTCGACGTCGGTTTCTTGGGCGCCGCCCAGGTCGACCGCTTCGGCAACATCAACACCACGGTCGTCGGGGATTACCGCTCGCCCAAGGTGCGACTGCCGGGCGCGGGCGGGGCGCCCGAGATCGCCGCCTCCGCCAGGGAGGTCATCATCATGCTCCGCCAAAAGCCCCGCGCCTTCGTCGAGGAGCTCTCCTTCGTCACCTCGGTCGGCCACGGCTCGGGCGGCGACTTCCGCGAGAGGCTCGGCTACCTCGGCGCAGGCCCCACCGTCCTCATCACCGACCTCGGCGTGCTGCGTCCCGACCCGGAGACAAAAGAGATGACCCTGGTGGCGCTCCACCCCGGCGCCACCGTCGAAGAGGCGAGGGAGGCGACGGGCTGGGATTTAAAGGTGGCGGAGAGCCTCGGCGCCACCGACCCCCCGACGAAGGGGGAGCTGGGGCTCCTCCGCGAGCTCAAGGCGAGGACCGAGGCGGCAAGAGGGGGAACGCCGGCATGATACCGGGCCCGTCCGGGAAAGACCGTACCCAGGGCCCGCCGGGGCGACGCCGGACCGGCGCTGGCGAACCCGCGACCGGAAGGAGCGTGTAGGCCCGATGGCTTACGAGGGCACGAACGAGGCCTGGATCGTGGGGGCCGTGCGCACGCCCATAGGGCGTCACGGGGGCTCTTTAGGCTCCGTCAGGCCCGACGACCTCGGGGCGGTGGCCCTGGGGGCCCTGATGGAGAGGACCGGCGTCCCGCCCGAAGAGGTCGAGGACGTCTTTTTCGGCTGCGCCAACCAGGCCGGCGAGGACAACCGCAACGTGGCGAGGATGAGCGGGCTCCTCGCGGGCTTCCCGGAGGAGGTCGGCGGGGTCACCGTGAACCGCCTCTGCGGCTCGGGGCTGGACGCCGCGGCCCAGGCGGCCAGGGCCGTGATGCTCGGGGAGGCGGACGCCTACGTGGGGGGCGGCGTAGAGTCCATGAGCCGTGCCCCGTGGGCTGTTCCGAAGCCCGAGCGCGCGTTGCCGACCGGCAACGCCACGATGTACGACACCACTTTAGGCTGGCGCTTTGTCAACCCGAGGATGGAGGAGCTCGGCCACACCGACTCGCTCGGCACGACCGCCGAGAACCTGGCCCAGGAGCGCTTCCTCGTCACCCCCGACGAGGACCAGCCCGAGGGCCTCGCCGAGAAGTACGACGTCTCCAGGGAGGCCCAGGACCGCTTCGCGCTGCGCAGCCACGAGAAGGCCGTCGCAGCACAGGACGCGAAGCGCTTCCGGGAGGAGATCGTGCCGGTGACGGTCACGACCAGAAAGTCCGAGACCGTCGTCGAGGCCGACGAGGGCCCAAGGCGCGACACCTCGATGGAGAAGCTCGGCAAGCTGAAGCCGGCCTTCAAGGGGGGCGGGAGCGTGACGGCCGGCAACTCCAGCTCCCTCAACGACGGGGCCGCGGCGGTGCTGGTGGTCTCCAGACGGTACGCCGAGGCGCACGGCCTGAAACCGCTCGCGAAGGTGAGGAGCATGGCGACGGCCGGAGTGCCGCCGAGGGTGATGGGCATAGGGCCCGTGCCGGCGACGAGGAAGGCCCTCGAGCGCGCGGACATCACGATGGACGACGTCGGCCTGATCGAGCTGAACGAGGCCTTCGCCGCGCAGAGCCTGGCCGTGATCCACGAGTGGGGGATGGACCCGGAGGATGACCGTCTCAACCCCAACGGCGGGGCGATAGCCCTCGGGCACCCTCTAGGGGCATCGGGGGCGCGCATCCTGACGACGCTGGTCCACGAGATGAACCGCAGGGACGGGGCCGATCTTGGGCTCGCCACCATGTGCATCGGCGTCGGGCAGGGGATCTCGATGGTCGTGGAGAGGGTGTGAGTTGAGAGGGCAGAGCACGGGGGAGGCGGCCGGGCACCCGCCGTACCTCTACCCCGACTACAAGTCCACGCGCCTGCGGGCGCCCAAAGGTCCGCTCGTCATACTGCCAGAGGCATTGGCGGATATACGAGGACCGGCCTACGGGCGGGGGCGGATCGGGGACGCGGACGACGACCTGACGCGCGGGCACGACGGCGAGCCGCTGGGAGAGAGGATCATCGTGACCGGCCGCGTCCTCGACGGCGACGGGCGCCCGGTCCGGAACGGCCTCGTCGAGGTCTGGCAGGCCAACGCCGCCGGGCGCTACACCCACCAGAACGACGCGCACCCGGCCCCGCTGGACCCGAACTTCTCCGGCGCGGGGCGGTGCCTCACCGACGGCGAGGGCCGCTACCGCTTCGTCACGGTAAAGCCCGGGGCTTACCCGTGGAAGAACCACGACAACGCCTGGCGGCCGGCGCACATACACTTCTCGCTGTTCGGCCCGTCCTTCAGGAGCAGGCTCATCACCCAGATGTACTTCCCCGGCGACCCGCTCTTCGAGCACGACCCCATCTTCCAGTCGGTGCGAGACCCGAAGGCCCGGCGGCGCGTGATCTCGTCCTTCGACCTCGAAACCACCGAACCCGAGTGGGCCCTCGGCTACCGCTTCGACATCGTCCTCGAAGGCCGCGAAGCGACCCCGTTCGAGAGGCCGCACGCGTGAGCGGGGGGCCGGGGCTGGAGCCCACGCCCTCCCAGACCATAGGCCCCTTCTTCCACGACGCCCTGCTCGAGAGGGACCTCACCGAACTGGTCTCGCCGGGCCACCCGCGGGCTGTAAGGATCTCCGGCGTCGTCTACGATGGCGCCGGCGAGCCCGTGACCGACGCGATGGTCGAGATCTCGCACGCCGGGCCCATCTCCTTCGATGAGAACCCCAACACGTTCGACGGGGGCTTCTCCGGCTGGGGCCGCTCCGGGACCGTGGATGGCGGCCGCTTCTCGTTCGTCACCCTGAAGCCCGCGCCCATCCCCGCCGCGAACGGGACCCCTCAAGCCCCGCACGTGAACGTCGTGGTCTTCGCCCGCGGCCTGCTCCGGCAGGTGATCACGCGCCTGTACCTCCCCGACGAAGAGGCCAACGCCACCGACCCCGTCCTCTCCTCCATAGAGGACGCCGGGCTGAGGGAGACCCTCGTTGCCCGTGACGAGGGGGACGGCGCGTATCGCTTCGACGTTCGCCTCCAGGGCGAGGGGCAGACGGCGTTCTTCGAGTTCGCGGGATGAGCGGGGGTATGTTCGGCCCGATCTTCGTTCCCGACGCTTTTCGGGAGGCCGTCTCCGGTAGGGCGTGGCTGCAGGCGATGCTCGACGCGGAGGGGGCTCTCGCCGTCGCCGGGGCTCGGGTCGGCCTGATCCCACCAGAAGACGCGGAGGCCATCGCCAGCCGCTGCGACGCCGGCCTCTTCGATCCCGGGGAGATCGGGCGCAGGGGACGCCCCGCCGGCAACCCCGTCCCCGCCCTCGCACGGGCGCTGACCGAAGAGGTCGCGAAGACCTCGGAGGCCGCCGCGCGCCACGTCCACAGGGGCGCCACGAGCCAGGACATCACGGACACCGCCACGATGCTCGTCTCCCGCCGGGCCCTGGACCTCATCCTCGTCGAGGTGGACGGCATCGCCGGGGCGTGCGCCCGGCTGGCGCGCGAGCACCGCGACACGCTCATGGCGGGCCGAACGCTCTTGCAGCAGGCCCTGCCCACCACCTTCGGGCTCAGGGCCGCCGGTTGGCTGGTCCCCGTCCTGGAGGCGCGGCGGAGGCTACGGGAGTTGCGGGCCTCCGGTCTCGCCGTCCAACTCGGCGGGGCCGCGGGGACGCTCGCCTCGCTCGGAGAGTCCGGACTCCCGGTTTTGGAGGAGTTCGCGCTGGAGCTGGGCCTCCCCGAGCCGCCCCTGCCCTGGCACACGGACCGGACGAGGATCTCGAACATCGGGGAGGCGCTCTCGCTGCTCGCGGGCGTCCTCGGCAAGATCTCCAAAGACATCATCCTCATGGCCCAGACGGAGGTCGGCGAGGTCGCCGAACCGGCCGGCGAGGGCCGCGGCGGCTCCTCGACCCTCCCCCACAAACGCAACCCCATCCTCTCCGTCACCGCCGCCGCCAACGCCCGCCGCGTGCAGGACCTCGCGCGCACCCTCGGGGCCGCGATGGTCCAGGAGCACGAGCGCGCCGCCGGAGCCTGGCACTCGGAGTGGGAGGCGCTCTCCGACGCCCTCGCCCTCGCCGGCGGGGCCGCCGCCAACGTGCGCGAGGCGACGGAGGGCCTCGAGGTTCATCCTGAGAGGATGCGGGAGAACCTCGACCGAACGGGGGGCATGCTCCTCGCCGAGAACGTCACAACGCTCGCCGCCGGGAGGCTCGGGCGCCTCGAGGCCCACGACCTCGTCGAGGCCGCCTGCCGCCGGGCGATAGAAGAGGGGAAGCACCTGCGCGAGGAGTTGCTGGGAGACGGACGGATCCGCGAAGCGCTCTCCGAGGAGGAGATAGACGCCGCGCTGGATCCGGCGGGCTACCTGGGGTCGGCCGGATCGTTCGTGGACCGGGCCCTGGCGCTCTACCGCGGGGAGGAACCCCTTTGACCGCCGGCGCCCCCGACCTGAACCCACCTGGAGGCCGAATGACTCAGAACGAGACCCACGATAACGGCATGAAGGTCCGCCGCGAGGTCTTGGGCGACGCGTACGTGGACGCGGCGCTGGAGAAGACTACCCCCCTCACCGCGGACTTCCAGGACTTCATCACGCGCTACGCGTGGGGCGAGGTCTGGACCCGCCCCGCCCTCGACCGCAAGACCCGCAGCTGCATAACCCTCACCGCCCTCATGGCCCGCGGCCACCACGAGGAGCTCGCCACCCACGTCGAGGGCGCCCTCCGCAACGGCCTGACGGAAGACGAGATAAAAGAGGTCCTCCTGCACGGCGCCATCTACTGCGGCGTCCCCGCCGCCAACGCCGCCTTCGCCGTCGCCCGCAGGGTAATAGAGAACAGGCATTAGGCTTTAGGCCTAAGAGAGAACGAAGGTCGCCGATCCACCGCGCTCGGGACGAGGCCAACGTTCTGTAGAAACGTTCGGAATCGCAACGTCCAGGTTCTGACGAAAATGGAGGTCGGAAACCATCGCCTTAAGCCTGATGCCTGTAACCTGATACCTCTCCAAAGCAGTCACCCTTGCCCCGCACGACACCGCCGTTCCGCGCCGACCACGTCGGGAGCCTGCTGCGTCCGCCGGAGCTCTTGAGGGCCCGCGAGGACTTTGCCGCGGGCCGCGCCACCGCGGACAACTTCTTGCGGGCCGTGGAGGACGGGGCGATCCGCGAGGTCGTCCGGATGCAGGAGGAGGTGGGCCTGCGGTCCGCGACGGACGGGGAGTTCCGCCGCGCCTCCTGGCACATGGACTTTATCTACGCTCTCGGCGGCGTCTTCCTGGAGTATGACGACGCCCGCTCCGGCACCTTCGAACCCTTACGCTTCGTGCCCGAGAGCAAGATGGTGGTTCTTGGCCTCGTCACCACCAAGCGCGGCGACCTGGAATTCAAGGACGACCTTATACGCCGCATCGAGGAGGCGGGCCGCCACGTCCCCATCGAGAGGCTATGCCTCTCCCCCCAGTGCGGCTTCTCCTCCACCGTCGAGGGCAACGCCCTCACCCGCGAGCAGCAGGCCGCCAAGCTCCGCCTCGTCGTCGAGACGGCCGAGGAGGTGTGGGGTTAGGCCGGCCCCTCCGATTGACGGTCCGGGTCCCCAGGGTTAGCCTGTCGGCTTCGTAGACGCGGAAAGGCTGGCCGTTTGCAGGAACCCAGAGAGCTCTCCCAGATAGGCGGCGTCGCGGAGCGCCTCGGCGTGAGCACGCGGACGATCAAGTACTACGAAGAGCTCGGCCTCGTCTCCCCGGAGAACCGCTCCCCCGGCGGCTTCCGCCTCTACAACGCCTCCGACGTCGAGCGCCTGCAGCGCATCCTGCGCCTCAAGGGCATGGGCTTCTCCCTGGCCGCCATCCGCGAGTTCCTCGCCGTCCGCGACGCGGCCAAGGAGGCCACCCGCGAGAGGGTCCTCGCCGAGACGACCGAGCACCTGCGCTCCCGCGAGCGCGAGGTGGCCGAACGCATCGCCAAGGCCCGCGAAGACCTCGAGAGCGCCGAAGCCCTGCGCGAGGAGTTGAGACGCGACATCTCCCTCTGCGAAGCCCGGATGCGCGAGCTCAAAGGGTAGGTTTCAGGCTTCAGGTTCTAGGCTTCAGGGGTGCAATGCGACGCCCGGCTCTCGAAGCCGCGACCGGCGCGGAAGCGGGGCTGCGGGACAGCGCTAGTCCCGACCTGTCATCCTCCGAAACCTCGATGCCCGAAGCCTGAAACCTCCGAACGCGTCGGTCTGATACCCGTGGCCTCCGGGGTGAACGGCTTAACGGATCTAGTTAGACTCGTACGTTCACGTGCGGTATCGTCGAGAGAAGAATGTCGTTGGTTGGATGGGTCCGGGGTGTTGCGGTGCGCGGCAGGCTCCGGCGGACGGAAGAGGAAGAGGCGTCGGGCGGACGGTCCCCGGAGGAGGGGACCGGGTCGTTTCTCGTGCTGCTCGCCTCGCAGCTGCTGGGGACGACGGCGTTTATGTTCGTGGTGCCGTTCATGCCTCTTTACGTGCAGGCGCTGGGGGTCGAGGACGTGGGGCACGCCGCGGCGTGGGCCGGGGTCATCAACGGGGCCTCCGGGGCGACGATGGCGCTCGTGGCGCCGCTGTGGGGCAGGTTGTCCGACCGGATGGGGCGCAAGCTCATGCTGCTCAGGGCGACGTTCGCGGCCGTGGTGGTCGTGGGTTCGATGGCCTTTGTCACGGGGCCGTGGCAGTTGCTCGTGCTCAGGCTCCTGCAGGGGACGCTGACCGGCACCGTGCCGGCGGCGACCTCGCTGGTTGCCGCGACCGCGCCGGCGGAGAAGGCCGGGTGGAGGCTCGGGGCGCTGCAGACCGTGATCTTCGTGGCCGCCGGCGTGGGGCCCGCGCTCGGTGGGATCAGCGCCGACGCGGCCGGCCTCAGGACCTCCTTCTTCGTCGCTTCGGCCCTGCTCGCGGTCTCGGCCACGCTCGTTCTCTTCGGCGTGAAGGAGAAGAAGCCTGTAGTCGAGGAGAGGGCGGACCACGAGGAGGACACCGAGTCCGGGCGTTCCCCGCTGCCCTACAAGTTGCTCTTGCCAGGGTTGCTCACCCTGCTCGCGGTGCACGTGTCGATAACCAGCGCCTCGGTCGCGTTGCCGGGGTTCGTCGGGACGCTCGCGGGGGCGGCCGACAGGGTGGCGAGCCAGGCCGGTTGGATCATCGGCACCGCGGCCCTCGCGGCCTCGCTGGGCTCCCTGCTGGGCGGGCGCCTCGCCGCCCGCTTCGGCGCCCGCCGCGTCATGGTCGTCTCCCTGACCCTGGGCGGGTTGGCCGCCCTTCCCCAGGCCCTCGCCGAGAGCGTGCCCCAGATCTGGGCCCTCCGCCTCCTCGCGAGCCTCTTTATAGGCTGCGCCATTCCGGTAGCGAACCTCGCCATAAAGTCCGCCGCCCCGGCGGGGCGCCAGGGCGAGGCCTTCGGCGTCGCCTCCTCCGCCACCTCCATAGGCTTCGCCGTCGGCCCCGTGGGCGGGGGTCTGCTCGCCGCCTCTTTGGGCTTCTGGTCCGCCTTCCTCGTCCCCGGCGCCATACTTCTGGCCCTCGCCGCGGGCCTCGTGCTCGCGTACGTCCCCCGCTCCGGCAGGGCCACCGCCGCCTGGAGGGCGCTGGTAGCCGGGATCACGCGTTGAGCAGGCCTTAGGCCCCAGCTTCTGAGGTTCTGTCCCCGGTCCGGCGCCTCCCGTCGCGCGGCGGCGGCTTGCCCCCGGCTTGCCCCCGACGGGGCGGGGCCCGGATAATATCTCCCGTAGCGGAACAGAGAACCCAGGGAGCGTGAAGCTTGCACGTCTACAGCGACCCGGTCTTCGAGCGTCACGTCAACGGGCTCTCGGGCGTCGAGGTTCCGCGGAGGTTCCCCGCCGCCGTCGCGGGGATAGAGGAGGCCGGGCGGGCGGGTCTGCCCGTCGAGCGTCTGCCCTGCGGGCCGGCCGGAGAAGACGCATTGGCGCGGGTCCACACGCGGGGATACGTCGAGCGGCTAAGAGAGCTCTCCGATGCGGGGGGTGGCTACCTCGACCCCGACACGGCGCTCGGGCCCGGCTCCTTCGAGGTCGCCGCGCTCGCCTCCGGGGCCGCCTGCGCGGCCGTGGACAGCGCGCTGGCCGGGGAGGCGTCGTTCGCCGTCGTGCGCCCGCCGGGCCACCACGCCGGGGCCGACTACGCCATGGGCTTCTGCCTCTTCAACCACGCGGCGGTGGCCGCCGCGCACGCCCGCTCCCTCGGGGTGGGGCGAGTCGCCGTGCTCGACTGGGACGTCCACCACGGCAACGGCACCCAGGACGTCTTCTACGGGGACGGGGCGGTCCTCTACCTCTCCGTTCACCGCAGCCCCTTCTACCCGGGCACCGGCAAGGCCGAGGAGGCGGGGGAGGGAGAGGGGCTCGGGTTCACGGTCAACGTGCCGCTCCCCGGCCGCTCGGGGGAGGACGTCTACGCTGAGGCGTTCGCCGGGGTCCTCGTTCCGGTGTTGCGGGAGTACGCCCCGGGGCTCCTGATCGTCTCCGCCGGCTACGACGCCCACGCGGCCGACCCGCTCGGGGGCATGGGCCTCGAGGCCGACTCCTTCGCCCGCTTCGCCGCCCTGCTCTCGGCCGTGTGCCGCGAGGCGGGCGCGCCCCCGCCCGCGTTCGTCCTCGAGGGCGGCTACGACCTCGACGCCCTCGCCCGCAGCGTCGCCGCCACCGTGCGCGGGGCCCACGAGGACGCGCCGGGTTGGGAGTACACGGGCGGAGTGCGGCCCATCGAGCGGAGCCGCGCGGCCCTCGCCCCCTTCTGGAAGAACCTCCGGTAGGACGGACGTGAGGAAGCTGGCCGGCATGCTCGGCGCGGGGCCGCCCTTCCGGGACCGGAGGGACGCCGGCGGGAAGCTGGCTCGGGCCCTGGAATCTTACCGGGCGGATGACCCCGTCGTCTTCGGCCTGCCCAGGGGCGGGGTCCCGGTGGCCTACGAGGTGGCCCGCGCGCTCGAGGCCCCGCTCGACGTGCTCGTCGCGCGCAAGCTCGGGGCGCCGGACCAGCCCGAGTTCGGCATCGG
>JAUJMB010000251.1 GCA_030447045.1 Rubrobacteraceae bacterium
GAAGCCCGAGTCGATAACGAAGGTAAGGCTGAAGTTGTAGCCCATCTCGCTTACGTAGTCGACAACGGCGCCGGCGGGGATCGGGAAGTCCTCGGGCATGACCTCGGACAGCTCTTCGCCCTCCACCTCGCCGGGGCCCGCCACCACGAGCCCGCCGCCGGAAGACCCTTCTGGCCCCGGCCGTCTCGCGGGCTTCCTCGACCTCGGCCTGCAACCTCCCTACCTCTCATTCGAGCCGCTCGTTCTCCTGGCGCAGCTCCCTGTTCTAGGCCTCCAGATCCGATGCGTCCGTCCCCGTCGAACCGCCGCAGCCGGCGAGCGCCAGGGCCAACGCGAGCGCCACGACGGCCGGCCCCTTGGGGCGGGCCGCCGTCCTCTTCCGATCCCACCCAAAACCTGGCCCCCTCGGTCTCCTGCCATCGCCCTTACCTTAACAAGCCGGCCGCGACGAGCGCGCCCCCCGAGGCTATGACCGGCCCTCCACGTTAGCATGTAGGGATTGGCGGGCTGACCGGACGAGAGGGGTGCTCTGTGGTAGACGGCGGGCGGCTGTGGAAGAGGCTCCGGGAGCTGGCGGAGATCGGCCGACACGAGGAGGGCGGCGTCGCCCGCCTCTCTTTCACGCCGGAGGAGCGGGCGGCCAAGGACCTCGTCGCCTCGTACATGCGGGAGGCCGGGCTCGCCGTGCGCGAGGACGCGGTGGGAAACCTGTTCGGGCGCAAGGAAGGAAGCGACCCCGATGCCCCGGCGGTCCTGATCGGGTCCCACGTAGACTCGGTCCGCAACGGCGGCGACTTCGACGGGCCGCTCGGGGTCCTCGGCGGCATCGAGGTTCTCGAGACGATGGGCGAGGAGGGCGTCGAGACCGAACGGCCCGTGGAGGTCGTGGCCTTTACCGACGAGGAGGGTGCCAGGTTCTCGCTCGGCATGATCGGCAGCCGCGCCCTCACCGGCGCGCTCACCCAGGAGGACCTGCGCCACGAGGACCACGAGGGCGTCTCCATCTCCGAGGCGATGCTCAGCGCCGGCCTGGACCCTGCCAGGGTCGGCGAGGCCGCCCGTCCCGCGCGCACCCTCGCCGCGTATCTGGAGCTCCACATCGAGCAGGGGAGCGTCCTCGAGAGAGAGGGCCTTCCGGTTGGCGTGGTGACGGGCATCGCGGGCCCTGTGTGGCTCAGGCTCTCTCTTTCGGGGGAGGCCGGGCACGCGGGGACGACGCCCATGGGCGCCCGCCGCGACGCCCTGGCCGCGGCCGCGGAGGTCGTCGGCATAATAGAAGAGGAGGCGGCCGCGACGGGTTCGACCGTCGGGACCGTCGGGCAGATAGGGGCGAGGCCCGGGGGCATCAACATAATCCCGGGGCGGGTGGATCTCTCTCTGGACCTGCGCGACATAGACGAGGCCGCGCGCGACGGGGTCGAGGGGCGCATCCGGGAGCGGGCGGGGGAGGCGTGCGGAAGGCGCGGCATCGGGCTCGAGTTCGAGGAGATCCAGCGCCTCCCGCCGGCGCCGTGCTCCGGGGAGATCAGGGCGGCCATAGCCGCCGCCTGCGAGGGGGAGGGCATCAGACCTTTCCCGCTACCCAGCGGCGCCGGGCACGACGGGATGCACGTCGCCGAGTTGTGCCCTATGGGCATGATCTTCGTCCGCTCCAAGGGCGGCATAAGCCACAACCCGAAGGAGTGGAGCAGCCCGGAGGACTGCGAGGCCGGCTGCAAGGTCCTCTACTCGGCCGTGCTCGACGTAGCGGGCCGGGGGTAGCTGGACCGCCCGCCTCGTCCGGCCTAAAGTTTCGGCCCCGACGCCCCTACAAGTGGGGTATGGAGCTCAGGGACCTTGAGACTTTCGGCGAGCCGGGGGCGGTGGTCTACCTCGCCGATTGCGTGGATCTCATGCGCCTCATGCCCGCCGCCAGCGTGGACGCCGTCTTCGCCGACCCGCCCTACCGGCTCTCCAACGGCGGCGTCACGGTGAAAAATGGGCGTGTGGACTCCGTAGACAAAGGACGTTGGGATCGGTCGCTCGGCTCCTTCGAAGAGGACCACGCGTTCAACGTCCGCTGGCTGGAGGAAGCGCGCCGCGTTCTCAGGCCCGGCGGGACCGTCTGGGTGAGCGGCACCCACCACGTCATATTCAGCATCGGGTTCGCGTTGCAGACGCTGGGGTTCAGGATTATCAACTCCGTAGCCTGGGAGAAGCCCGACCCTCCCCCGAACGCCCTCCGTACGGCCTTTACGCACGCCCACGAGACGCTCGTATGGGCGGCCAGGAAGGGCCGAGGTCACACCTTCAACTACGACGCGGTAAACGGCACGGACCCCGCCGCCCCGCTCCGCTCCGTCTGGCGCATCCCGCCGCCCTCGCGCCGCGAGAAGCTCCACGGCCGCCACCCCACCCAGAAGCCTTTGCGCCTGGTGCGCCGGGCGCTCATCGCCTGCACGCGGGAGGGGGATCTGGTGTTGGACCCTTTCAGCGGCTCGGGGACGACGGGGGTGGCGGCCAAGGAGTTGAACCGCTCGTTCGTCGGGGCGGAGCTGGAGGGGGGGTTCTGCGGGCTGGCGGCGCGCAGGATCGGGGCGGCAGAGCGGGGCGGTATGCTGGAGGCGGTCTGCGGAGCCGTGGGCGCTAGTGGGGGGGCATTGACGCGTTCGACGGGGCCCAATGGCGGCTAGCAGGTCTACGATCCCTCGAGCGCGTCGGCGTCGCCGGCCGCAGGGCAGTAAGCGGCACGAGGGCCGGGGCTATGATACCCCGGCCCTCCTTTTCCTTATCCACCCGAGTGCGTGGAATGGTTGTTCTCCGAAGTTCGCGGCTAAAGTACCGCCCCCAAGCCGTAGTGCTCGTGGGCGGCGCGCTGTAGCTCCTCACCTGGTGCGCCCTTCGGGTTGGCCAACGTCGGGGCGCTCTCTACGCTCTGTTGATCTACCTTGAGGGTCACCACACCCGGAGACTCCTCGGCTATGGCTTCGGCGGGAACGAGATAGTGCTTCGTGCCAAAGCCCAAGAACCCGCTCGTGC
>JAUJMB010000252.1 GCA_030447045.1 Rubrobacteraceae bacterium
ATTAGAACGGCCCGACATACGCTGCCGCGCCGACCGCCGCTATAGAATACGCGCGACGATGAGCGCGGAGAGATCCCTAGAAGATGCCGGTACTTCGGGGCAACCCGAGAGCGCTTCGACGCCGGCGTTGCGTGCCACGCTCAGGGCCGACGTCGTCGTCATCGGGGCCGGGCAGGCGGGCCTCTCTTCGGCGTACCACCTCAAGAAGCGCGGGCTGGAGCCGGGCCGGGGGTTCGTCGTGCTGGACGGGTCGCCGCGGGCGGGGGGCGCCTGGCAGTTCCGCTGGCCCTCGCTGAAGCTGAGCACCGTGAACCGCATCCACGATCTCCCCGGGATGCCCTTCTCCGAGGCGGTCGACACCGACGCCGCGGAGGTCGAGGCGAGCGTCACGGTGCCGCGGTACTTCGCCGCCTACGAGATGGCCTTCGGGCTTCCCGTCTACAGGCCCGTGAACGTGAAGGTCGTCTGCGACCGCGGCGGGCGGTTCAGGATCGAGACGGATCAGGTCAACTTCTCTGCCCGCGGGGTGATAAACGCCACGGGCACGTGGGAGTCAGCCTACATCCCGGAATACCCCGGTGCCGACCGGTTCGGGGGCAGGCAACTGCACACGAAGGACTACCGGACGGCCGAGGAGTTCGCCGGCCGGCACGTGATCGTCGTCGGCGGCGGCATCTCGGCGATACAGCTGCTCGACGAGGTCTCGCGTGTCACGACCACGACCTGGGTCACCCGGCGTCCGCCGGAGTTCCGCGCCGGCCCCTTTACGGAGGACCGGGGCCGGGCCGCCGTGGCGCTGGTCGAGGACCGGGTGCGGCGCGGCCTGCCGCCCAACTCCGTGGTCTCGGTGACGGGGCTGCCGATCACCCCGGCGGTCGAGGCCATGCGGGCCCGCGGGGTCCTCAACCGGCTGCCGATGTTCGAGGAGATCCTCGAAGACGGCGTCCGCTGGTCCGACGGGACCGTCATCCGCGCCGACGTCATCCTGTGGTGCACCGGCTTTCGAAGCTCCCTGGACCATCTCGCGCCACTCATGCTCGAAGAACCTGGCGGCGGCATAACCATGACCGGCAGGCTGGCCACGCAGGTCGCGAAGGACCCGAGGATCCACCTCGTCGGCTACGGCCCCTCCGCGTCCACCATCGGCGCGAACCGCGCCGGCGCCGCCGCGGCGAAGGAGCTGACGGCGTCCCTAGATCTCCCGTAGGCGCCCCGCCTGAGGCGCGTCGCAATGGGCGCGACGGAAACGGCGGCATCGCGGTCGGACGGCGCGTCGAGCGGGTGGCGCCCACAGCGGACGGCTGCCCCGTGCCGCGGTCGTCTGGGCGCGGTCTGGCCCGTTCGAAGGGTGGGGCATTGGGCCTGATCTCGCCTTCACCCCGGTATAATGCCCCGCGGCGTCGCACCGAAGGGGCGAGAGACGGCTTATCTCAAGGAGAAGGCGAGGAGGGAGGGCCTCCTGTTCGTGCTGCTCGTCTTTGCCGCGAGCCGCCTGCTCTACCTCGGGGCCGGCTCCCTGTTCGCGGGCGTCGTGCCGGTCTCGCGCTTCCAGGCCGTGACCATGGACGTGCCCTTCGGCAGGATGGGCCTCTGGTCGCACTGGGACGGGGAGCACTACGTGGCGCTGGCGGCGGGCGGTTACCTGCAGCCGCCGGAGCACGTCTCGCCCGCGTTCTTTCCCCTCTACCCGCTCCTGATGAGGTCCTCTGCGGAGCTCTTCGGGGGGCCTGTGACGTGGGGGACGCTATCTGCGTGGGGGCCCTTGATCTCGCTCGCGGCCCTCCCCTTCGCCCTCTTCTTCGTCTACCGCATAGCCGAGGAAGGGTGGGACGCGAGCGTGGCCCGCGGCGCCGTCCTCGCCCTCGCGCTCTTCCCTACGGCCTTCTTCCTGAACGCGGCCTACACGGAGAGCCTCTTCCTGGCGCTCTCGGCCGGCTCGCTGTGGGCGGCGAGGGTCAGGAGGGACCTGCTGCTGGCGTGCGCGCTCGCCGGCCTCGCCACGGCGACGCGCAACGTCGGGATCTTCCTGCTGGCCCCCCTCGCCCTCGAGTGGTTCAGGAACAGGGACGCCTACCGCTGGCGGGGCCTCTACCTGGCGCTCGCCCCCTCGGGCCTCGCCGCCTACATGGCCTACCTTTGGCTGCGCTTCGGCGACCCGCTGCTCTTCTACACCGACCAGCAGAAGTGGGGCCGGGAGCCCGCCGGCCCCGTCGCCACCGTCGTCAAGGCCTACGGCTCCGCGGCCGAGGGCGCCGGCCGCCTCTTCGACCCGCGCCTGTGGTCCGACCCGTCCGTGGCAAACTTCGCGGATCACCTCGCCGGGGCCGCCAACCTCTACAACCTGCTCTTCTTCCTCTTCGCCCTGGTCATCCTGATCGCGGGCGGGCGCGACCTCCCGCCTGACCTCGCCCTCTACGCCCTCCTGCTCGTCCTCCCCGCCGCCCTCTTCGGCACCCCCCAGCAACCCCTCATGGGCGCCCCCCGCTACGTCCTCGTCGCCTTCCCTCTGTTTATCGTGCTGGGCCTGCTGCACAGAAACCGCCCCGTCTTCCTGACGGGCCTGGTCTTGAGCACCCTCCTCTCCCTGGTCTTCTGCGCCCTGTTCGTGAGCTGGAGGTTCGTGGCGTAAGGTTCAAAGCCCCGACGGCGACGAGAGAGAGCCCCGCCTTGCGCGACGCACGCTCCACAGGATGGGCGCGCCGCGGAGATCGGGTAGGACGACCACGTCCCTGAAGTTCGTGAAGGTCCCTTGCAAAGGGCGACGCGCCGGAAGATCGGGGTGGAAAGCTCATACGCACGAACTCCGGTGCCCGGCGGACGTGCTGATGCGGTCCCGGAACGTTCTCCCCCGGAGAAACGGGGATTTAATCCAGAGTTTACGCGCATGAAACCCTTGCGGCAGTGTCCCTACCTACCATACCCTGATAGCGAACGATTACCCGAATGCAGGAAGGGAGTGCGCGTGGCTAAGTGGTCGGGCGTCCAGCGGATCAAAAAGGAGAAGCGCGACCGGCGGGC
>JAUJMB010000253.1 GCA_030447045.1 Rubrobacteraceae bacterium
GTGAGCATCCAGGTGCCGAAGCGCATGAACATCGTGAGCGCCGGGTGGAGCCGGATGGACCTGTGCGAGAGCACGCGGTGCAAATAGACGGTGGTGATCAGGGTGGCGAGCTGGCTCAGGGCCAACCCCACGATAATGGCCACCAAGTATTCCATACGAGACCCCCTCCAGACGAGCACCGAAGCCCCGTCAGGCGCGGTCTCGCGTTTTGATTTTTGACGTGGTACGAAGAGGGCCGGGGGTTTAGCCCCGGCCCCTGCTCTCTCCGATAAGCTACCGGATGTTAGGCGGGAGTGACGTTCTCCGCCTGCATCCCCTTGCGTCCCTGGGTCGCCTCGTAGGTGACCTTGGCACCCTCGTCGAGGGTCTTGAAGCCCTCGCCGGATATGCCGGTGTGGTGCACGAAGAGGTCCTCGCCCCCATCATCCGGGGAGATAAAGCCGTAGCCCTTCTCGTCGCTGAACCACTTCACTGTTCCTTGGGCCATAATCAGGCGCCCACCTTTCGTGTTTATGGGCCATCACCAAACAAAAATGCCACCCTCGCTTTTTCCCGGGGTGGCGCCTCGCTCCGTGTGAACCCACCTTACGTTACGTACAACAGTATAACAGAATTCCCCGGCCCGTCGTCAAGTGCGGCCGGGACCGCTCTCTCGACCCAGGCCTGCGGACTTCTCCGCCCCCAAAAATCCTACGTCTTTGACGCGAGCTGCTCGAGCGCGAGGACGAACCCGTCGACCTCCTCTTCGGTGTTGTACGGGGCGAGGCCGGCCCGCACGAAGCCCCCGGACCCGTCGAGGCCGAGCTTGCGGGAGAGCGTCGAGGCGTAGAAGTCGCCGGCGGCTATAAAGTAGCCGTGGTCGTTCGCGTGCCGGCAGACCTCCAGCGGCGTGCGGCCCCCCAGGCGGAACGCGACGGTCGGGGTCTTGCGGACGGTGTCGGGGGCGGCGTAGAGGGTTACACCGGGTATCCCGCGCAGCGCCGCGCGGAAGCGGTCGGCCAGGCGCGTCTCGTGCTCCTCGACGGTCCGCATGGCGTCGAGTATCTTTTCCCGCGGGGACGCCCCCTCGCCGAGCGACGCGACGAAGTCCAGGGCCCCCTTCACGCCGGCTATGCCCTCGTGGTTCTGGGTGCCGGTCTCGAGCTTGTCCGGGATGTGGTCCGGCGCGGGATCGAGCCTGTGGACCTCCATGCTCTCGAAGAGCTCGCGTCCGATGGCCGTGACGCCGACGTGCGGGCCGAAGAACTTGTAGGCAGAGCAGGTAAGGACGTCGGCCCCGATGGCGTCCCGGTCCATCGGCAGGTGCGGGGCGGCGTGCACGGCGTCCACCGCGACCACGGCGCCGACGGCCCGGGCACGCCCGGCCACGGCGGCCACGTCGTTGACGGTGCCGACGGCGTTCGAGGCCAGGCCCACGGCGACGAGCCTGGTGTTCGGGTTGATCTTCTCGTCGATATCCCTCAGGTCCAGGGTGAGGGTCTCCGGGTCCACCCCGATCCAGCGTATCTTGGCGCCTCTCTCCCTCGCCGCGATGATCCAGGGGTCCACGTTGGCGCGGTGGTCGAGCTCTGTCACGACTATCTCGGACTCTTCGTCCCAGGTGCGGGAGAGGGCGCGCGAGATGGCGAGGGTGAGGGTTGTCATGTTGGCCCCGAAGGCCACCTCGTCGGGGTCGGCGCCGAGAAAGGCCGCGCAGGCCGCGCGGGTCCCGGCCAGGATCTCCTCGGTCTCGGTGCTCGTGGGGAAGACGCCGTGGAGGTTTGCCCCGCCGCGCTCCATGTAGTCCCGCATCGCGTCTATGGAAGATCTCGCCACCTGCGAGCCGCCGGGGCCGTCGAAGTAGGCGACGGGCCTGCCCTCGTGCAGGCGCGCGAGCGCCGGGAACTGGCCGCGGACGGCCTCCACGTCGAAAGTCTGCTGCATGCCGGGTCCTCCCCTCCGGGCGTTAGCCGAGGCGTAGCTGGGCGAGTTTACATCAGGCGTGGGGCCACCGGGGCTGGTAACGTGGGGTACGGGAAGAGAGGAGAGGAGGGAGCGTTGCGCGGGAGGGTCATAGAGAGCCCGAAGCTGCCGGCGCCGATGCGCGGGGGGGCGTTCTCCGCCGGGGTCGAGGCCCCGGCCGGCAGGACCGTCTACGTCTCGGGGCAGGTCTCCATGGACGCCGAGGGGAACGTCGTCGGGGAGGGCGACGTGGGGGCCCAGACGGAGAAGGTGCTCGAGAACGTCGCGACGGTCCTCGAAGAGGCGGGCGGGAGCCTCGACGACGTGGTGAAGGTGACGGTGTTTATAACGGACATGGGCCACTACGACGGGATCCACGAGGTCAGGCGGCGGTTCTTTCGAGAGCCGTACCCTGCGTCCTCGATGGTCGAGGTCTCGGCCCTCATAGACCCGAGGCTCCTCGTCGAAGTCGAGGCCGTCGCGGTGATCCCGTAGAAGAGGCCGGGCAGAGAGACTAAAGGGGGTTCTTCGTGCCGCTGGACTACACGTACCGCGTCCGCCAACCGCACCGCACGGGCCAGTTGGCGGTGGTCGCCGGGACCATCGCCGAGGGCGGGGGCCTGATCGGGGACGTCACGACCATCAACGTGGGGCGGGACTCGTCTATCCGCGAGATCACGCTGGCCGTCGAGGACCACGACCAGGCCGAGCGCATCGTAAACCTCCTCAACGGCCTCGAGGGCGTGGAGGTGCTCTGGTCGCGCGACCGGGCGCTGCTCCGCCACGAGGGCGGCAAGCTCGTCATCGGCTCGACCAGGCCCATAAGGACGGTCCAGGACATGCGCGACGTCTACACGCCGGGCGTGGCGCGGGCGTGCGTGGCGATCTCCGAGGACCCGTCGCTCGCAGGCGAGCTGACCATGATCGGGCGCAGCGTCGCCATCTGCACCAACGGGACGAGGGTGCTCGGGCTCGGGGATATCGGGCCCGTCCCCTCGATGCCGGTGATGGAGGGGAAGGCGGTCTTCTACCACCAGCTCGCCAACGTCTCGGCCATGCCGATCCTGATCGACAC
>JAUJMB010000254.1 GCA_030447045.1 Rubrobacteraceae bacterium
ACGTTGTCGGGGGAGGCTATGTAGAAGACCTCGTGGCCCGGGAGGTCGCTCTCGGTGGCGAGGACGATGGCGTCGGCGAGGTCGTAGACGTCTATGTAGCTCCAGAAGCCAGGGCTCGTCTCGGAGCGGTCCCGGATCATGGGCCCCAGGTTGCGCTCGTAGTTGCCCTCGTGCTGCACCCAGGAGGGCCTTATCGAGATGCACCGGATGTCCGAGCGCCGGAGGGCCGCGTCCATGAGGAGCTCGCCGAAGTGCTTGGCCGTGGCGTAGGGGTCCTGCGGCCGGATCGGGTGCTCCTCGTCCACGGGCACGTACTCGGGCAGCACGGGCCGCTCGGGGAAGAAGAACCCGGGCACGGTCTCGCTGGAGAGGTTGACGAAACGGGTGGCGCCGAAGCGAACGGCGGCCTCCAGCGTGTTAAAGGTCGACATGAGGTTGTTGTGGAAGACCACGTGCGGCGGGTTGCGGGTAGGCTCTGGGATCGCCGCCGCGTGGACGACGGCCTCGGCCCCCCGCACCACCGCGAAGGCGTCCCCCGCGTCGGTGAGGTCGGCCTGGAAGTAGTCGGCCTCGCCCGGCTCCTGCCGCTCGAAGACCGGCGGCGCGAGGTCCGTCGCCCTGACGTCGTGGCCGGCCTCCTGAAGTGCTGCCACCGTCGCCCGCCCGACCTTGCCCCTAGCCCCCGTCACCAGTACCCGCATGATCTCCCACCTCTCCGTCTACGTTGCGGGCGATAGTACAACATGCCGTCCCCGGCGTTTCGCCTGACGCGGAGCGGGGTAAAGCCCGAAGCATGAGGGTAGTGGTAGTGGGCGCGAGCGGCAACCTGGGGACGAGCGTGCTGCGCTCGCTCTCGATGGAGCCGCGGGTCGAGTCCGTCCTCGGGGTGGCGCGCAGGCTGCCGAACCTCAAGGTGGAGAAGGTCGAGTGGGCCGCGGCCGACGTCGTGACCGACGACCTGGTTCCGCTCCTCCGGGGGGCCGACGCCGTGGTGTGCCTGGCCTGGATCATCCAGCCCTCCCGCGACCTCAACAAGCAGTGGATGATCAACGTCGAGGGGACGATGCGGGTCGCTTACGCCACGAAGGAGGCCGGCGTCCCGGCCTTCCTCTACGCCTCGTCCATCGGCGCCTACTCGCCGGGCCCGAAGGACAGCCGGGTGGACGAGAGCTACCCCACGGGCGGCATCCCGACCTCCTACTACGGCCGGCACAAGGCCGAGGTCGAGCGCAGGCTCGACCGCTTCGAGACGGAGGCACCGGACGTCAGGGTCGTGCGGATGCGCCCCGGGCTCGTCTTCAAGCGGGAGGCGGCCCAGGGGATAAGGCGCCTCTTCGCCGGGCCCTTCCTGCCGACCGTGCTCGCCAACCCGAGCCTCATCAACCTCGTCCCGGACATAGAGAATTTGCGCTCGCAGGTGATCCACTCCTACGACGTCGGCGAGGCCTTCCGGCTCGCCATCCTCGACGAGAACGCGCGCGGTGCCTTCAACATCGCCACGGAGCCCGTGCTCGACGCCAAGGAGATAGGACGCATACTAAACGCCCGCCCGGTCCCCTTCTCGGCGCAGCTCGCCCGCGCGGGGGCCGGGCTCTCGTGGGCGCTGCGGCTGCAGCCGGTACCGCCCGGCTGGCTCGACCTCTCGCTCAGCGTCCCGATCATGGACACGACCAGGGCGCGCACGGAGCTGGGCTGGGCGCCGGCCCGCAGCGCGGACGAGGCCCTGCTCGAGCTCCTGGAGGGCCTCAGGACCGGCTCGGGCCTCGACACGCCGCCGCTCTCGCCGAAGACGAGCGGGCCCTTCAGGGTGCGCGAGATACTCACCGGTGTGGGGGGGAGGGAGCCTTGAAGGCGGTCGTCTGGCACGGCAAGGAAGACGTAAGGGTGGACAACGTCCCGGACCCGGTCATCCAGGAGCCGACCGACGCCATAGTGCGCATCACCTCGACCGCCATCTGCGGGTCCGACCTCCACCTCTACTCCAAGCTCTCCCCGCTCATGCGCGAGGGGGACATCATCGGGCACGAGCCGATGGGCATCGTCGAGGAGGTGGGCCGCGACGTCGAGCACATCCAACCCGGGGACCGGGTCGTCGTCCCCTTCAACATAAGCTGCGGCCACTGCTACTTCTGCGACCAAAGCCTTTTCTCTCAGTGCGAGACGACGCGCGACACCGGCAAGCTCGCCGAGACGGTGAACCTGCTCGGGCGGGGGAGGGGTGCTAGCCTCTTCGGCTACACCCACGTCTACGGCGCCGTGCCGGGCGGGCAGGCCGAGTACCTGCGCGTCCCGCAGGCCCACTTCGGCCCCATAAAGGTCCCCGAGGGGCCGCCCGACGAGCGCTTCCTCTACCTCTCGGACGTGCTGCCGACGAGCTGGCAGGCCGTCGCCTACGCCGACATACCGGAGGGGGGGACCGTCGGGATCTGGGGCCTCGGCCCGATAGGCCAGATGTGCGCCAGGATCGCGATGCATATGGGCGCCGGGCGCGTCATAGGCGTGGACAACGTCCCCGAGCGCCTCACGATGGCCTCCAAGCACGGCGTCCAGACGATCGATTTCTCGGCGGTCGACAGCGTGAGGGACGTGATCCTCGCGCTCACGGACGGGCGGGGCGTCGACTCCGCCATAGACGCCGTGGGCATGGAGGCCGAGGGGTCGCTCGTGGGCTCCATCCTCCAGGCCACCAAGGTCCAGCTCGACCGGGCGACGGCGCTGCGCGACTCGATGTCAGCCGTCAGGCGCGGCGGGACCCTCTCGCTCACGGGCGTGTACGCCGGGCCCATCCAGGCCTTCCCGCTCGGGGACCTCTTCGACATGCAGATCCAGCTACGCATGGGCCAGGCGAACGTGAGGCAGTGGGTGGACGACATCATGCCGCTGCTCACCGACGAGGACCCTTTAGGCGTCGAGGACCTCAAGACGCACACCATGACCCTCGACGACGCGCCGCACGGGTACGAGATCTTCCAGAAGAAGCAGGACGGCGCCATCAAGTGCGTCCTCAAGCCCTAG
>JAUJMB010000255.1 GCA_030447045.1 Rubrobacteraceae bacterium
CCCCCGAAGGCGCACGACATGGGTCGGGAGTCCGGCATATTGTCGAAGCTGAACGGCGCCTTCCCGCTGGCGCCGAAGCCCTACTTCTTTCTTGACGACCGGTCGGTTATCGGGGCGCCCTTCTACGTCATGGAGAAGCGGACGGGCGTGGTGATCGACGACTCTTTCCCCGAGGGCGTCGAGCCGGACGAGGGGCTGTGCCGCGGGATCTCCCGGACCGTGGTGGACACCCTCGTCGAGCTGCACGCCGTGGATCCCGTCGAGGCGGGGCTCGGGGACCTCGGCAGGCCCGAAGGCTTCCTGGGGCGGCAGACGGACGGTTGGATAGGCCGCTACGACAAGGCGAAAACGGACGAGATAGATGAGGTAGAACCCCTCACCGACTGGCTCGCGGCCAACGTCCCCGAGAGCCCGCCGCCCACCGTCATCCACAACGACTACAAGCTCAACAACCTCGTCCTCGACCCCGAAGACCTGACGGCGGTGCGGGCCGTCCTCGACTGGGAGATGACGACCGTGGGGGACCCCCTGTTCGACCTCGCCGTCTCGCTCTCGTACTGGACCGAGCCAGGGGACCCCGACGACCTGAAGGCCGTCATGCCGACCGTCACCCCCACCCCCGGCTTCATGACGAGGCGCGAGCTCATAGACCGCTACGCCGAGGGGAGCGGGCGCGACCTCTCGGAGATGCACTGGTACGTCGTCTTCGGCTACTTCAAGCTCGCCGGCATCCTGCAGCAGATCTTCGCCCGGTGGAAGAAGGGCCAGACCCAAGACGAGCGCTTCGCCACCTTCGGCGACCGGGTGCGGACCCTGATACTGCACGCCGAGACCCTCTCCCGCACCGGCGACGTCTAGTGCAGCCGGCCGAGAGCCTGGGCGTCCTCGGAACCGGCACGATGGGCGCCGGCATCGTCCAGCTGGCGGCCCAGTCCGGCCACGCCGTCATCGCCTGCGACTCCTCCGTCGACGCCCTCGAGAGGGCCCAGCTCTACGTCCGCCGGGGCATGGAACGCTTCACCGAGCGGGGCGCCTTCTCCGAAGAGGCGGCCGAGGCCCACTACGGCCGCATCCACTGGACGACAAACACGGAAGAGCTGCGCGACGCGGGCATCGTCATAGAGGCGATCGTCGAGAAGGCCGGGCCGAAGAGGGAGGCGCTCGCGGCCCTCGACGCCCTGCTGCCCGCGGGGGTTTGCATCTTCACCAATACCTCCTCCATCCCCATAACCGACCTCGCCTCGGCCACGGGTCGCCCAGAGAAGGTCTGCGGCACCCACTTCTTCACCCCGCCCCCCGTCCGCGAGGCGGTGGAGATCCCGCGCGGAAGGCTCACCTCCGACGAGACCGTCGGGCGGGCAAAAGGCCTCGTCCGCTCCTTCGGCAAGGAGCCCGTCGTCGTCGACGGCGAGGTCCCCGGCTTTGTCGCCAACCGCTTGCTCATCCCGATGCTCCTCGAAGCCTGCCGCCTCCTGGAGAGGGACGCCGCCCCCAAAGAAGACATAGACCTCATCGTAAAGAAGGGCCTCGGCTTCCCCATAGGCCCCTTCGAGCTCGGCGACCTTATAGGCCTCGACGTTGCCCTGGACGTCACCTCCGAGGTCCACGGGGCCACCGGCGACCCCTACTACGAGCCGCCAAAAGTGCTCAGGGATCTGGTACGGTCCGGCAACCTGGGCCGTAAGACCGGCAGGGGATTCTACGAGTATTAGCCGACCGAAGGGAGGCCGATGGGCAGGCTCGACGGCAGGGTCGCGATGGTGACGGGGGCGGGGCGTGGGATCGGGGAGGCCATCGCCCGCCGGTTCGCCCGCGAGGGCGCGCGGGTCTGCCTGACGGACGTGAACACCGACGGGGCCGCGGCGACCGCGCGGCAGCTCGTGGGGGAGGGGATGGACGCGTTCGCCGCGAAGGTGGACGTGACGAGCCGCACGCAGGTCGAGAACGCCGTCGGGGAGACCGTGGACCGGTACGGGCGGCTGGACATACTCGTCAACAACGCCGGGATCACCTCGGACGCCCTCCTCTACAAGATGACCGACGAGGACTGGAGGAGCGTCCTCAACGTCCACCTCTCGGGGGCGTTCTTCTGCGCCCGCGCCGCCCAGAGGCACATGGTCGAGCGCAACTACGGCAGGATCGTCAACATAAGCTCGACCTCGGCCCTCGGCAACCGCGGCCAGGCGAACTACTCGGCCGCCAAGGCCGGCATCCAGGGCTTCACCAAAACTTTAGCCGTCGAGCTCGGCCGCTACGGCGTCACCGCCAACGCGGTGGCCCCGGGGTTTATAGAGACGGACATGACCCGCGAGACGGCCGCCCGCCTCGGCGTGGACTTCGAGGACTTCGTCGCCGAGCGCGTAAAGACCATCCCCGTCGGCCGCGGCGGCTGGCCCGAGGACGTGGCCGCCTCCGTCCTCTTCTTCGCCTCCGAGGAGGCCGCGTTCGTGAACGGTCAGGTCCTGTACGTCGCCGGCGGGCCGAGGGACTAGTGCTCTACAGGGGGTTCGTCGGCAAGTCCTCGGAGCCGGTCCGGAACCTCGTCGAACGCGAGGCCGTGCGCCTCTTCGCCGAGGCCATCGCCGACCCGAGCCCCCTGTACCACGACGAAGAGAGGGCGAAGAGGAGCCGCTACGGTCGTATCCTTGCGCCGCCCACCTTCCCCAGGACCTTCGACTACGGGAGGGTCGAGGGCCTGGAGCTGCCCCCGGCCGGCCTGATCCACGGCGAGTTCCGCATCTCCTACACGCGACCGCTCCTCGTCGGCGACGAACTCCTCTGCCGCCTGAAGCTCAAGGACTCCTACGACAAGGAGGGCCGCCGCGGCCTGCTCGGCTTCCTCTTCTTCGAGCGCACCGGCGAGGACCGGGAGGGGAACCTCGTCTTCACCACAAACGACACCGTCGTCGTCACGGAGGCCGTGCGGCGGGGTATCTCCGAATGAGCGGTCCGCCGGACTGGAGGGTGGGCGAGGAGCT
>JAUJMB010000256.1 GCA_030447045.1 Rubrobacteraceae bacterium
GTGGACATCAAGGTCAGCCAGCCCAAGGAGATCGTCAAGGCCGAGTAAGGAGAACCAGAGCCAGTCATTCGAGGGCCGGGGCGCGATAAGCGCCCCGGCCCTTTCGCGTACCCGCCGAACCGCGCCTGGCGAGCGGGACGGCTTCCATCGCCGTCTCTGTCCGGGCCTCACCGCGGCGGATGCCCTGCGCTACTGCGAGGCGACGAAATCCCTGTACGGAACACCGGGCTGGAAGATGGTGTTCTCTTCTGCGGTGAAGCGGTGCTTCCAGATGCCGTCTTCCTGGACGAAGAGGGTGTAGCGCACTATGGAGGTGCCGTCCTCGAAGGTCCTGTAGACGGTTACGCCGACCTCGGGGTCTGAGGGGGAGCCTTCGACTATGACGTCTATCGTGGCGAGCTCCAGGCCCTCCGTATCGGCGAAATACTGGTTCTTCAGGTACCACTCGTCCTCGGCGTAGAGGGCCTGAGTGGAAGCGTCGAGGTTGGCGTAGGTGTAGGCCCAGTCCTCGCGGTTCACGGCCTGGTAGTAGGCCTCGGCCGCCTCGGCGACCTCGGTCTTGGAGGCGGGCGGGACGCTCTTCGGGGGCTCCGGGGCGGGGCGGGTGGGCTCGGGGGTGGGGGGCGTGGCCTCTTCCGGTTGCGGGACGACGGCGACGTCTTGGAGGTCGCCGATGGCCCAGGTGTAGGTGCCGCCGCGGGCGAAGGGTGCGTAGTCCAGTTGGAGGCCGCGGGATTTTGGGGGAACCTCGTAGACGATCTCGCCGCTCGCCCTCTCGCCCGGGCCTATCTCGCCCTCGGCCAACTCGCGCTGCTGCGTGTGCACCGTCTGGGAGGCGGAGTAGCCCTCCTCGTTCTTGAGCACGAACTCGAGCAGGCTGGAGACGGAGACGGCCCCCTCCGAGACGTTCTCGAAGGTGAGGTCGGCGGCGAGGAAGCGGTTGTCGGGGTTCTGTATGGGCCGGTCGAGGTCTGTCGTCGGCAGGACGCGCACCCCGTTCAGGGTGGCCTCGACGCCCTCGACCTTGACGGCGTCGCCCACGCCGAGCTCCTGCTCGGTCAGGGGCCGGGAGGCTTCGTTGCCCTTGTTCTCCGCCCGTTGGTTGGACCCCCGGTCTTCCGCGGGCGCCGGTTCGTTGGCGGAGGATCGCGGGGCGTTCGTGCCGTCGCCGCTTACGAGGGCGAAGCCCACTATGGCGCCGATACCCGTCAGGACGAGCAGGACGGCGGCGAGGCCCAGGATCAGGGGCAGCGCCCGGTTGTTGCCGCCGACCGACGCTCGCGGCGCGTAGGACGGCGCGGGCATCTGTTGGGTGGGGACGCCCTCCTGGGAGGGGGGAGAGACGCGGGCGCCGCACACCCCGCAGAAGTTGCTCCCCGCATCGACGATGCTTCCGCACTGCGCGCAGTAAACGGGCCGATGGCCGTCCGCCAAAGTACGTTTCCTTTCGGATAAGCCCCCGGCATTCTAGGCGAAACAGGACCACCACGAAAGTTTCGCGCGGGAGGCGCGCGGGGTAGCCCGAACGGCCGGGCGGGGTATTCTCGACCCTATCCCGTACAATCTATTCATGGCTACAAAGACACTCTACGTTTGCTCGAACTGCGGGCATCAGGCGCCGAAGTGGCTCGGGCGTTGCCCCGAGTGCGGGGAGTGGAGCACGTTCGTCGAGGAGGCGCGCGAGGAGAAGAAGGTCGTCGGCTTCGCGGAGCGGGCGACGAGGAAGAAGGCGGGGGCGGCCGGGCGGACGCTGAGGTTGGATCAGGTCGAGACCGCGGTAGACGGGGGTAGGATCGGCACGAGCGTCGGCGAGCTCGACCGGGTGCTGGGCGGCGGGATCGTGCCCGGCTCGATGGTCCTCGTCGGCGGCGAGCCCGGCGTCGGCAAGAGCACGCTCCTGCTGCAGGTCATGGGGCACCTCGGCGAGGGCTGCCTCATGGTCTCGGGGGAGGAGTCGCCGCGCCAGGTGGCGCTCTCGGCGAAGCGCCTCGGGGTGCAGGGCGCGGGCTTCAGCGTGCTCTCGGAGACGGACGTGGACATCATCGAGGCGACCATCCTCGAGGACCGACCGGGCGTGGTCGTCGTCGACTCCATCCAGACGCTCTACTCGCCGGAGCTCTCCGGAGCGCCCGGCGGGGTCGGGCAGGTACGCGAGTGCGCAGCAAGGCTCATGCGGCTGGCGAAGAGCGAGGGGATAGCGGTGGTCCTCGTCGGGCACGTCACCAAGGACGGGTCCATCGCGGGCCCGCGCGTGCTGGAGCACATGGTGGACACGGTGCTCCAGTTCGAGGGGGACAGGTTCCAGTCCTTCAGGGTGCTGCGGGCCCTCAAGAACAGGTTCGGCTCCACGAACGAGATCGGGGTCTTCGAGATGACGGGCCGGGGGATGACCGAGGTCGAGGACCCGTCGGCGTTCTTTCTCTCCAAGAGGGACGAGAAGATGCCCTCCGGCGTGGCGACCGTGTGCCTGCTCGAAGGCACGCGGCCGATGCTGGTCGAGATCGAGAGCCTCGTGGTGCCGAGCCCCCTTGCGAACCCGCGCAGGATCGCCAACGGCGTCGACACGGGAAGGGTGAACATGCTGTGCGCCGTGCTCGCGCGGCGCGCAGGTCTCGCCCTCTCGGACCACGACGTCTACGTGAACGTGACGGGGGGCGTCCGGGTAGAGGAGCCGGCCGCGGACCTCGGGGTGGCGCTCGCGATAGCCTCGGCGCTCAGGGACAAGCCGGTGGGGAAGGGGACGGCTTGCTTCGGGGAGGTGGGGCTTACGGGGGACGTGAGGTTCGTCTCCGGGGCGCCGCGGAGGACGGGCGAGGTCCTAAAGATGGGGTATAACCGTATAATAAGGCCGGAAGGAAGGTCGGACGAGGGCTTTAATGGAAGCTCCAAAGGGGACGCGAGCGTGATCGAGGTGAGTACGTTGGAGGAGGCCGTGGCGGTGGCGCTGCTTTGAGCCCGTCCCGCCGAAAGAT
>JAUJMB010000048.1 GCA_030447045.1 Rubrobacteraceae bacterium
CGGCGGCATCGCCAAGGACGGGGCGAAGCTCGTGATGGCCGTCGCCAACGCCAACGTGCCGAAGTTCACCGTCGTGATCGGGGGCTCCTTCGGCGCCGGCAACTACGGGATGTGCGGCCGGGCCTACTCGCCGCGCTTTCTCTGGATGTGGCCCAACGCCCGCATCAGCGTCATGGGCGGCCCGCAGGCGGCGAACGTGCTGCTGACGGTCCAGGAGGACAACCTGGCCCGCGAAGGCAGGGAGATGACCGAGGAGGAACGCGACGAGTTCCGGCGCCCCATCCTGGAGAAGTACGAGGAGGAGGGCAACCCTTACCACTCCACCGCCAGGCTCTGGGACGACGGCGTCATAGACCCGATAGACACCCGCACGGTCCTCGCCCTCGGCCTCTCCGCCGCGGCCAACGCGCCCCCCGAAGAGACGAGATTCGGCGTGTTCAGGATGTGAATCGAAAGGCCCATGGTAGTCCTTCGTAGCAGCAACGAGATCGAGGGCTTGAGGCTCGCGGGCGACCTGGTCGCCCGGGCGCTCGAAATGCTGCGTCCTCGCGTCCGTCCGGGCGTTCGCTTAGATGAGATCGACCGCATCGTGGAGAGATTCCTTCTCGCCAACGGCGCCGGGTCACCGTACAGGGGCTACCAGCCGACGCCATCCGTCCCGCCCTTCCCCGGCACCGTCTGCGCCTCCGTGAACGAGCAGGTGGTCCACGGCATGCCGTCGCGCAGGAAGCTGCGCGGGGGAGATGTCGTCGGGATCGACGTGGGGGCCGTGCTCGGCGGCTGGATCGGGGACGCCTGTTACACGTACCCCGTCGGGGAGGTGTCTCCGCGGGCCAGAGGACTGCTGGACGCCTCGATCGAGTGCCTGGAGGCGGGCGTGGCGGAGGTGCGGCCCGGCGGGCGACTCGGGGACGTTGGGGCCGCCATCCAGGAGCTGGCGGAGTTCCACGGGTACGGGGTGGTGCGGGAGCTCGGGGGGCACGGTGTGGGCAGGAAGCTGCACGAGGAGCCGCACGTCGAGCACTTCGGGCGGCGGGGGCGCGGGCTGCGGCTGCGGGAGGGCATGGTCTTCACTATCGAGCCGATGATCAACGAGGGAGGCCCGGAGATCCGGCTTCTAGGCGACGGTTGGACCGTGGTGACCGCGGACGGAAGCCTGTCGGCCCAGTACGAGCACACCGTCGCCGTGACGGCCGACGGCTGCGAAATCCTGACCCCCTGGCATCGCTACACGAACGGGGGCGCGGCGTCCGCATGAGCGGCTCTTCGGGTACCTGAGAGCCGCGGGCACAACGCGGCGCCTGCCGTGGGAAGGGCCGGGGGCCTCGATGGTCCTCGGCTCTCGACTCCGACGAGCTCGTGACGGCCCGATGGTAGACCGCGTCCGACTCGCGTGCGGTCGGCCCGATCTTGCGGCGTGGCGCGAGGCCGAGTTCGTGGTGCCCGTGGTACGGGAGTGTGAGAGAGTGGGCGGGATGGAAGCGGACGTCTGACGGCCGGGGGATCATGCCTGGAGATTACGAGCACCTGCGCAGGACGGAGGAGGGGGCGGTTACTACCGTGAGCCTCGCGCGCCCCGAAGCGCGCAACGCCATGAACGCCGCGCTCATGGCGGAGATCACGCGCTGCTTCGATGACCTGGCGGAGAGCGAGGACGTCCGCGTCGTCGTGCTCGGCGGCGAGGGGCCCTCGTTCTGCGCCGGGGCGGACGTGGGATACATGCGTGAGACGGTGGAGCTCTCCTACGAGGAGAACCTCGAGGACGCCAGGCGGCTCGCGGCCACGTTTCGGGCGATCGACGAGTGCCCGAAGCCTGTGGTGGCAAAGGTGAGGGGGGCTGCGACGGGCGGGGGGGCGGGTCTCGTCGCCGCCGCCGACGTGGCGGTGGCCGAGGAGGGGGCGTGGTTCGCCTTCCCGGAGGTGCGACTCGGCATCGCGCCCGCCACCATAGCTCCTTTCGTCGTGCGCAAGATCGGGGCCTCCCGCGCCCGCTCCCTGTTCTTGACGGGCGAACGCTTCGGCGCGGCGCGGGCGCGAAAGATCGGGCTCGTCCACGAGTGCGTGCCGGCCGAAGGGCTCGACGCGGCGGTCGGGGAGATGGTCGAGCAGCTGCTGCGGGGCGGCCCGCACGCCCAGGCCGCGGTCAAGGTGCTGCTGCGGCAACTCGAATCGGTGGAGCCGATGGACGCGCCAGGCCTGATGTCGCGCCTGATAAGCGAGCTCAGGATCGGCGAGGAGGGCCAGGAGGGGCTGTCCGCTTTTCTGGAGAAGCGGGACCCGCGCTGGAGGGACGGCGCATGACCTTCCGCAAGCTCCTGATCGCCAACCGCGGCGAGATAGCCGTGCGAATCATACGGGCCTGCCGCGAACGGGGCATAGAGACCGTCGCCGTCTTCTCGGAGGCCGATGCGAACGCGATGCACCGCCGCCTCGCCGACGAGGCCCACCCTATAGGCCCGGCCCCCGCCTCCGAGAGCTACCTGAACGTCGAGAGGCTGGTCTCGGTGATCGAGGGGTCCGGCGCGGAGGCCGTCCATCCCGGCTACGGCTTCCTCTCCGAGAGCGCGGCCTTCGCCCGTGCCGTGGAGGGGTCCGGCGCGGTCTGGGTCGGTCCCCCTCCGGCGGCGATGGACCTCGTCGGCGACAAGGTGCGGGCCAAGGACCTCGCGCGGCGGGCCTCCGTGCCGACCGTGCCAGGGTTCGACGGCGAGGGGGCGGACGAGGACCGGCTCGCAAAAGAGGCCGCCCGGATCGGCTACCCGGTCCTCGTGAAGGCGAGCGCCGGGGGAGGGGGACGCGGGATGCGGGCCGTCGCGCGCCCGGAGGACTTCGCGGAGGCCCTGCGGGGAGCGAGGCGGGAGGCCGAGGCGGCCTTCGGGGACGGGGCGGTCTTTCTGGAGAAGCTGGTGGAGGACCCGCGGCACGTCGAGGTGCAGGTGATCGGGGACGGTCACGGCAACGTCCTTCACCTCGGCGAGCGGGAGTGCTCGATCCAACGCCGCCACCAGAAGGTCGTCGAGGAGGCGCCTTCCCCGGCCCTAGATCCGGGATTCCGGGAGGAGATCTGCGCCGCCGCCGTCCGCCTGGCCCGCGAGGCCGGCTACCGCAACGCCGGCACCGTCGAGTTCTTGCTCGAAGGCGAGAGCTTCTTCTTTCTGGAGATGAACGCCCGCCTCCAGGTCGAGCACCCCGTCACCGAGCTCGTGACCGGCCTCGACCTCGTCCACCTGCAGCTGGCGGTCGCCGCGGTGGACGCCCTGCCGATACGCCAACCGGACGTCGCCTTGCGCGGTAGCGCCATCGAGGTCCGCCTCTACGCCGAAGACGAGAAGGGCCTTCCCGCGGGCGGGAAGCTGCTGGGGTTCGCCCCACCGGAAGGACCCGGCGTCAGGAACGACGCTGGGTTCGAGGCGGGGGACGACGTCCCCCTCGACTACGACCCGATGCTGGCGAAGCTGATCGTCGCCGCCCCGGACCGTCCGACCGCCGTTCGGCGCCTCCGCTCCTCCCTGGCGGACTACGGGGTCGCGGGTCTCCCAACGAACCTCCCGCTCCTCCGCCGCATCGCGAATCACCCCGCGTTTCTCAGCGGCGACACTACCACCGGCTTCCTGGAGAGGCACGGCCTCTCGGAACCACCGCCACAAAAGCCGGTCCCGCGCGAAGCCCTGCTCCTGGCCGCCGCAGCGGAGGTCACACGCTTCCGCCCGACCGCAGAGCCCTTCGAGGCCGGACCATGGCACCTGCTCGGCTCGACGCGCCTCCGGTACACGGTCGGGGGGGAGACCCGCGAGGTTTTGGCCGAGCGTGCCCGCGGCGGGCGCCTCTCCCTGCTCCTCGACGGCGAGACGTCGTCGGCGGAGGTCGCACGGGCGGAGAACGGTCGCTTGCGCGCGACCATCGACGGATCACCCCTCTCCGCGCGCGTCTTCGTCAACGAAGGTTCCGTGACCGTCCTCTCCGGCGGCGAGGAACACGTGTTACCGAAACCCTCGCCTCCAGGCGTCGAAGGCTCGATCTCGGGGACTGCCGCCGGCGGCCTGACCTCTCCGATGCCGGGCACGGTGGTGCGGGTGCTCGTCGCCGAAGGGGACGAGGTCGAGGAGGGGCAACTGCTGCTGGTCCTCGAAGCCATGAAGATGGAGCAGCCCTTCAGCGCGCCTCACGCCGGCAGGGTGAGGTCCCTTCCCTTCGAAGAAGGCTCGCTGGTTCCAGGCGGCGCCGTGCTCGTGGGGCTAGAAGAACTGCCGGGGCGGGAGGGGCCGTGATAGCGGGCGCCCCGGGACGGACCAGGAGGACCTGACCGCATCCGCCTAGAGAGCGAGCGAACCAAAAGCACACTTGACACAAACGCGCGGCGTCGCTACATTGTATACAATGAAGGAATCGGAGAATGCCTTGACGAAAAGCGAGCGAAAGTCCGGTTCTTCGCGGGTCTTCGAGAGGTTGCGGCGGGCGATCCTGGAGGGCGAGTATGCCCCGAACGAGCGTTTGATCGAGGAGCAGCTCGCCGAGAGGTTGCAGGTCAGCCGGACGCCCATCCGGCAGGCGCTGACGATGCTCGAGGCGGAGGGGCTCGTCGAGATCGAGCCGAACAAGGGGGCGGCGGTCCGGTCCTTCAGCGTGGAGGACGTCTGGGAGATCTACGACCTGCGGGCCGTGCTCGAGGGCCACGCCGCGCGGCGGGCCGCCACCCGGATCGGCCGCGAGGAGCTCGACCGGCTGTGGGGGCTGGCGCGGGAGATGGAGGGCAAAGACCGCGACCAGTTCCTGAGCCACGAGGAGGAGATCCGGTGGCTCGTGGGCGCCAACGGCGAGTTCCACGGCATCGTCGCCGCCGCCGGGCGCAACCCGCGCCTCGAGCAGCTCATCCAGCGGACCGTGCAGGTGCCGCTCGTGTTCAAGGCGTTCTACTGGTACACGCCCCACGAGCACGTCATCTCCAACCACTACCACCGCCAGATCGCCGGCGCTTTGGAGGCCGGCGACGCCGAGAGGGCCGAGATCGTGATGCGCGAGCACGTTTACGAGGGCCGGGACTTCGTCATAAGAGCGCTGAAGGAGGACATGGATGCGTAGCCGGCGGGGAGAGCGGTGAGCGAGATGCACGATGGCGGGCGTCCGCTCGAAGGGCTGCGCGTCGTCGAGATGGGAAGCCTGCTCGCTGGCCCTTTCTGCGGCCAGCTACTCGGGGACTTCGGGGCCGAGGTCATAAAGGTGGAACCGCCCGACAAGGGCGACCCGATGCGCGAGTGGGGCCGCCACCGCAAGGAGGGCCGCACCCTCTGGTGGCCGATCATCGCCCGCAACAAGAAGAGCGTCACGCTCAACCTGCGCGAAGAGGAGGGGCAGGAGCTCGCGCGCCGGCTCATCGCCGAGGCGGACGTGCTCGTCGAGAACTTCAGGCCCGGGACCATGGAGAAGTGGGGGCTCGGTTACGGGGAGCTCTCGCGGCTCAACCCAGGGCTCGTCATGGTGCGCGTCTCGGGGTTCGGGCAGACGGGGCCGTACCGGGACCAGGCGGGGTTCGGGTCCGTGGGGGAGGCGATGGGGGGGATCCGGCACGTCACCGGCTTCCCGGATCAGGCCCCGCCCCGCACCGGCGTCTCCCTCGGCGACTCGCTCGCCGCCACCTTCGGGGCCCTCGGCGCGCTCACGGCCCTCTACCACCGCGAGGCCCACGGCGGCCGAGGCCAGGTCGTGGACGTGGGCATCTACGAGGCCGTGCTCGCCCTCATGGAGAGCACCATCCCCGAGCACATCCTGACCGGGCACACCCGGGGGCGCACCGGGACCGTGTTGCCGTTCGTGGCTCCCTCCAACATCTACCCCACAAAAGACGAGGATTACGTCCTCATAGCCGGCAACGCCGACAACGTCTTCAGGCGGCTCGCGAAGGCCGTCGGCCACCCCGAGTGGGCCGAGGACGAGAGGTACGCCACCCACCACGCCAGGGGCGAGAACATGGAGGAGCTCGACGCCATGATCTCGGCCTGGACGGTGGAGCGCACCGGCGAGGAGGTGCTCCGGACGATGGCCGAGGCCGGGGTGCCGGCGGGCAAGGTCTTCACGGCGGCGGATATGGTAGAGGACCCGCACTACGCCGCCAGGGAGAACATCGTCGAGGTAAAAGACCCGGAGATAGGTCCCTTCCCCATGCAGAACGTGGTGCCGCGGCTCACCGAGACCCCAGGCGAGGTCCGCTGGACGGGCCCAGCCCTAGGTGAGCACAACGACGAGGTGTACGGCGGATTGCTCGGGATCGGCGAAGCGGAGCGCGAGAAGCTGCGCGAGGGGGGCATCGTCTAGTGTACGTCGAGATCGTGGACGTAGGCCCCCGCGACGGCCTCCAGAACGAGGACAAGATGCTCTCGCCCGAGGTCCGGGCCGAGCTGTGCGACCGGCTCGCCGCCGCAGGCCTCCCGCGCGTCGAGGCGGCGAGCTTCGTCAACCCGAAGAGGGTCCCGCAGATGGCCGGCGCCGAGGAGGTAATGGACGGCCTGAGCCGCCGCGAGGGTACCGTCTACGCCGGCCTCGTCCTGAACGAGAGGGGCTACGAGCGGGCGGTCGGGGCCGGGGTGGACGAGGTCCGCTACGCCTTCCCGGTGACGGAGACGTTCGCGAAGAGGAACCAGAACACCACCGTCGAGGACGCCACGGCGCTCGCCGGAAGGCTCGTCGAGCGGGCGCGGCTCGACGGCGTAAGGGTTTCCATCACCCTTTCAGCCGCCTTCGGCGACCCGTTCGAGGGCAGGGTGGAGCCGGACCACGTCCTGCGCATAGCCGAAAAGGTCGCCGAGGCGCACCCAGACGAGGTGATCCTCGCCGACACCATCGGGGTAGGCGTCCCGACTCAGGTGCGCGGGCTCGTCACCGGCGTCGCGGCCATGGGCGTCACCGTCGGGTGCCACTTCCACGACACACGCAACACCGGGATGGCGAACGCGGTGGCGGCCGTCGAGGCGGGGGCGACGGTCCTCGACGCCGCCGTCGGCGGGACGGGCGGCTGCCCCTTCGCGCCGCGGGCCACCGGCAACATAGCCACGGAAGACCTCGTCTACCTGCTGCACGGCATGGGCTACGAGACGGGCGTGGACCTCGAAGCCCTGATAGACGTGGCCGGATGGATGGCGGAGAGGCTGGGGAAGGAGCTGCCGGGACAGGTGTACAAGGCGGGGGCTTTCGCCCTCTAGATTTCGAGGTACGAGGCTGGCGGCGCGCGATGGGCGCGTAGATGAGAAAAGGGAGAGGCGCGGAGATGACCGACCTGCACGAAAGACCGAAGGGCGCGGCACCGGCGCGCGGCATCGCGTCTGTCCATCGCGGAGCCGAAACCTGATGCCTAGAACCTCATCCCTCGAACCCCAACCGAAAGGAGCGCAATGGCGTACAACGTCGCGGTAGACGTCGGGGGCACTTTCACGGACGTGCTGGTCTTCGACGAGGGGAGCGGGGAGCTTACGGAAGGTAAAGTCCTCTCGACGCCGGATGACCCCTCGAGGGGGGTGGTAGAGGGGATGGAGCGTGTCTGCGAGAAGGTCGGCATAGGGTTCTCCGACCTGCGGCTGCTCTTTCACGGGACCACCGTGGTGACGAACATGATCCTGACGAACACCGGCTCTCGCGTCGGGCTCCTGACGACGAAGGGGCACGAGCAGATCCTGTACCTCGCCCGCGCCTGGACCCCGGGCCCGCTCTACGGCTGGATGGCCCTCCAGAAGCCGGACCCTCCCGCAGACCTCACGGACACCGTGGGCATCTCCGAGCGCATGGCGGCCGACGGCTCCGTCATCTCCGAGCTCGACGAGGACGAGGTGCGAGAGGCCGTGACGAACCTCGTGGACCGGGGCGTCGAGTCGCTCGCCATCGGCTTCTTAAACTCCTACGTCAACCCGGCGCACGAGCGGAGGGCACGTGAGATCTCGCGCGAGGCCTACCCCGACCTGCCGGTCTCCATCTCGGCGGACATCGGGCAGGAGTACGGGGAGTACGAGCGGACGCTGACGACGGTTGTAAACACGGCGGTGCAGCCCCGGACCATCACCTACATGCGCGGCTTCGAGTCGTCCATGAAGGAGAAGGAGTTCGGGGGGAGGCTCTCCATCGTCCGCTCCGACGGGGGGGCGATGAGCACCGAGGCGGTCGCGGAGCGGCCCATACAGATCGCCCTCTCGGGGCCTTCCGGGGGCGTTACGGGATCTGCGTACCTGGCGCGCGAGATCGGGGTCCCCAACGTGCTCACCCTGGACATGGGCGGCACCAGCACCGACGTGGCGCTGTGCCTCGACGGCCAGACGCCGCTGCAGCGCGAGATCTCCCTGGGCTACTTCCGCTTCAAGGTGCCCTCAGCCGACGTCCACAGCGTCGGCGCGGGCGGGGGCTCCATCGCCTTCCTCTCCGCGAGCGGCGCCCTGCAGGTGGGACCCGCGAGCGCCGGCGCCGACCCCGGCCCGGCGGCCTACGGGCGCGGCGGCGAGGCCCCGACGGTCACGGACGCGAACGTCGTGCTGCACCGCATCCCGCCGGGCGTCGCCCTCGGCGGCACACTCGCGCTGGACGAGGAGGCGGCCAGGAAGGCCATCGCGACGGTCGCCGGGCCCCTGAACATGGGCGTGGAGGAGGCTGCGGAGGCGATCCTGGACATCGTCAACGAGAACATGCACGCGGCCCTGCGGGTGGTTAGCGTCGAGCGGGGCCACGACCCGCGGGAGTTCGGGCTGATCGCCTTCGGCGGGGCAGGCCCGATGCACGCGTGCGCGCTCGGCAGGCTCATCCGCTCGCGTCCCGTGGTCGTCCCGCCGACGCCGGGGGTCATGAGCGCCTTCGGCTTTCTCTCCTCGGACATCCAGAACGAGTTCCCAGAGACGTACCTGCGCACCGCCGAGGAGAAGCCGGCCTCCGAGCTGAAGGCCGCCGTGGAGGGGCTCATCTCCCAGGCCGACGCGTGGCTCACCGGCGAGGGCGTCGAGGCGGACCAGAGGCGGTTCGACCTGTACGCGGACTGCCGCTACTACCTGCAGAACATCCAGATACCCTGCCGCTTTGAGCTCGACGAGCTCTCGGGCGAGGACTCCACGTTCCTGCGCGACCGGTTCGAGGAGGCCCACCGCCAGCGCTACAACTTCGAGCTGCCCGACTCGCCGCTGGAGATAGCGACCGTGAGGGTCATCGGGCGCGGCACCATCAAGGGCGTCACGCTCTCCGAGAGCGCGAACGGGGCCGGTGGAGACACCTCCGGCGCGGTGATGCGGACGGAGCAGGCGTACTTCGGGGGATGGGTGGAGACGCCCATTCTGGACCGGAACGGGCTCAGGCCCGGCGACGAGGTTACTGGTCCCGCTGTGGTGGTGCAGGACGACACGACGACCGTGATCGAGCCGGGCTACAGGGGTGCCGTGGACCGCTTCGGAAACATCTTGATCGAGGAGGCGTAAAGAGAAATGGTGCTGAGAGAGGGAACGCTCCCTGACTTCGTCCGCGAGCACGACATAGACCACGTAACGCTCGACATCATCGAGAACGCGCTCAAGAACATCCGCCACGAGATGGACCGCGTCCTCGTCACCACCGCCGTGAGCCCCGTCATCAGGGAGCAGGCAGACGAGTTCCCCCTGATCGCGGACAGGAAGGGGCGCATGATCGTCGGCCAGTTCGGCAGCCCCGTGGACACCGTACTGGACAACTCCCCGTATAGATTGGAAGACCTCAAGGACGGCGACGTCATAGCCCTCAACGACCCATACATGATGGAGGGGAGCACCTCGCACCTGCCGGACATCCTGCTGGTGCGCCCGATCTTCCACTCCGGCGACCACATAGGGTACGCCCTCCAGTGGGGCAACCTCATGGACGTCGGCGGCTCGACGGCCGGCTCCATCCCCATCGACGCGCGCTCGATCTTCGAGGAGGGCGTCCGCATGCCCCCCGTCAAGCTCTACGACGGCGGGAAGCTCAACGACGAGGTCCTCCGCTTCTTCTGCCACAACTCCCGCACCCCCCGCGAGACCCGCGCCGACGTCATGGCCATAGCCGCCGGCACCGCCACAGGGGCCCAGCGCGTCAAGGACATCTGCGACCGCTTCGGCAAGGACACTTATCTTGAGGCGTGCGACGCGCTGCTGGCCAGGACGCGGACGAGCATCATCGGCCTGATCCGTCAGCTCATCCCCGAGGGTCAGCGCTTCGAGTTCGAAGACTTTACCGACGATGACGGCCTCGGCAACGGCCCCATTAGGCTCAAGCTCGCGATGTGGCGCGAGGGGGACAACCTGCACCTCGACTGGGCCGGCACGGACGCCCAGGTCCCCGGCCCGGTAAACTTTCTCCTCAACAAGGAGATGTTCCAGATGTTCGCCGGGGTGTTTCTGATCTCCGCCGTCGACCCGACCATCCTCTTCAACGACGGGTACGCCGACGTGATCCACGTGAACATCCCCGAAGGGTCGGTTCTCCGCCCGAAGGCGCCGGCCCCGCTCTCGAACCGACTCGTCGTCATGGCCCGCCTCTTCGACGTGCTCGGGGCGGTCTACGCGAAGGCCATCGGCTTCAATGTCTCCGGCTCCTACGGCACGAGCCCGAACTTCGTCTACTCCGGGGTCAAAGGGGACGGCCAGCCGTTCCAGACCATGGAGATCCTGTACGGCGGCATCCCCGCCATCCCGGGCAA
>JAUJMB010000257.1 GCA_030447045.1 Rubrobacteraceae bacterium
CGAGAAGGCCCGCCAGTCCATCCGCCAGGCCTCCTACGAGGCCGAGGCCGTCGGCCAGCTCGGCACCAGCGAGACCGAGCGCCAGATAGCCGCCGCCGAGGTAGACATCAAGCGCCTCGACGCCGAGCGCGAGCTCGAGATGTTGGAGATAGAGATGGGCCTGCGCGAGCCCGAGCAGATCGAGTCCCAGGAGGCGGCGTCCTCGGAGCCGGAGAGACCGGAGGAAGGTTCCCGTGCCTAGCGGTCCCACCCGGCACCTAATGAGGATCGTCCCCTTCGGGTCGTTCTCGGGACTCGCCGCGCTGGCCGCGACGGGCTCCGATCCCAGCTACCTCCTCGCCGGCCTCTTCGGGGCGGGCGCCGTGTTCACGGGCAAGCGTCTCCTGGACCGGCGGGGCAACGCGCGCAGGGAGCTCTCGCGCCGGGCGCGGGAGAACGTCAAGGAGCTCGGGCGGGTGGCCCGGGAGGACAGGCTGGCTGCGCCCCAGACCAAGCGTCTGGCGGCGCTGCAGGCTGGCATCCTGGAGAGCTGGGAGCTCCTGCCGGAGGCGTACAGGCCGCTGCTCGACGAGGACATCTTCACCATTATCGGGGAGGTGGGGGACGCCGCGCGGCTCGCGCGGCGTCGGGCGCTCCTCAGGCGGCACCTGGAGAGCGTGGACCGGCGTGAGATCTCCGAGCGCATCGAGGGATTGGTGAGGGACCTCGCCAGGCTTCCCGAGGACTCGCCGCTGCGGGCGCCGTTCGAGGCGGCGCTGGAGGGGCGGCGGGGAGAGCTCGACGGGTACGGGGACATCCTGGACGGCATCAGCATGATCAACGCCCAGCTCGAGAGCGCCGAGAGCCTGCTCGGCAACCTGCGCGGCGAGCTGCTCGCGGTTGACAACAGGCTCGCGCCGGGCTCCCTCGAGCCCGGCCTTAGGCAGCTCAAGGAGAGGGTCGCCTACTTCCGGCGCGGCCTGGACGAGGTCACAAGGAGCGTGGAGTCACTGCCCGCTACGGAGAGGATGGCGGCTAGATGAGCGAGGAGCGCGGCACCAACCGGCAGAATTTCTTTACCAGGATGTTCGGGGAGGGGGGGGCTAACGAGGGGACCTCGGTCTACTCCCGCGAAGAGCTGGGCGTGGACGGCCCCGAAGAGCGCGAGACCAGCCCCCACTCGCGGGCCTTCACGGTGGAGCGGGCGGCCGAGGTCATAAAGAACCTCCCCCCCGAGGTCCCACGCCCGGCGGCGGTGCGCATCGTGCGCCAGACGCTCGAGGCGGCCGGCATAGACATAAACGAGCTCGACTCCTCGACCAGGGCCAGGGAGGCCAGGCTCGAGTCCGAGATAGACCTGAGCGAGAACCGCATCCGCAAGCTCAAGGAAGACACGGAAGGCGTGATCCGCAACCTCGAGGACCAGATCCGCAAGGCCCGCGAGGCCCGCAACTTCGGCGTCGCCGAGCAGGAGCGCAAGATAGACGAAGCCGAGTCGGGCCTCGAGGACATCGACATGGTGCGCGGCTTCTTTGGCCTCCCCCAGAACGGCCAGGAGGAGCCCCAGCGGCCCTCCGAAGAGACCACCGCGGGTGGCACCGCCGAGGGCGACGAGACGCAGATCATCCGCCCCGCCGGCGATGGCGCCGGGACCCCGGGCGGGGCCGGCGAGGACGACACGCAGGTTTTGAGGCAGCCGGGCCCGCTCTCTGACTCGGACCAGTACTGGAACACCAGGGACGATAGCGGGCGTTGAGTATCCCGCGCCGCCTGGGGCGCCTCGCCAGCGGCTTTCTCTCCACCCTCCAGGAGGACGAGCGCGTCCGCGAGCGCCTGCGTACCGGCCGGGAGCGCAGCGAGACCCTGAGGGTTGCGTTTGAGGCCGCCCTCCGCGGCGCCCAGGATGAGCTGCGCCGCGCCGAGGAGCGCCGCCGCGCCGAGGGCGGTAACCCCGCGGGCACGACAACGTCCGGGGGCCGCGAGAGGCGGAGCTTCGGGAACCGCTCCAGCGGTTGGGCCTCCTCAGGGACCTTCGCCCCGCTCAGGTACCCCCCGAACGTGCTCTCCGCCTACGAACGTCTCGGCCTCGCGCCGGGGGTTCGGATGGAGGAGGTGGATCGCAAACGCAGGGATCTCGTCAAGAAGTCCCACCCGGACAGGTTCCCCGACCCGGACAAGCGCGCCCGCGCCGAGAGGCTGACCGCCGAGATCAACGCCGCCCACGACGCCATAGAGCGCCACGTCCGGCGGAAGACGCGCTAGGGGAAGCCTAGAGAACGGCCCGAAGACCGCCGGGCTTGCCCCGTCACGGGGAGGATAGGACGATGCGGGTACTCCTGAGCACCGAACGGCTGATTCTGCGCCGGTTCACCGAGGCCGACGCGGAAGACCTGGCCGACCTCGACGGCGACCCCGAGGTCATGCGCTTTATCACCGGCGGCAGGCCGACGGCCCGCGACGTGACCCGGGACGAGACCCTGCCCCGATTCATCCGCGCTTACGAGCGTTTCGAGGGGTTCGGGGTCTGGGCGGCCATCGAGAGGTCGACCGGCGGGTTCCTGGGGTGGTTCGAGTTCTACCCGCCGGAAGGACGCGGCCCCGAGGCGGCGGAGCTCGGCTACCGGCTGCGCCCTTCTGCCTGGGGAAAGGGCTACGCCACGGAAGGGTCCCGCGCCCTGATCCGCAAGGGTTTCACCGAGCTCGGCGTGCGAAGGGTGGTCGCGGAGACGATGGCGGTCAACGCGGCCTCCCGCCGCGTGATGGAGAAGGCCGGGCTGACGTACGTGCGAACGTTCCACCAGGAATGGCCCGAGCGCATCGAGGGCGACGAGCACGGGGACGTCGAGTACGCCCTGACGAAGGCCGAGTGGGAGCTTCGGGAAGCGGCGGAGCACGGACGGCTGCCGGACCGACCCTCGACCGGCCGGTCAGGGTAGCGGGGAGTGCCTGTGAACGTCGGGGAGGAGTGGGACCGGATCT
>JAUJMB010000258.1 GCA_030447045.1 Rubrobacteraceae bacterium
GCTCGACGTCGGGCAGGCCGATGCCGAGCAGCGCCAGCCGCTCGTGGAAGGAGTCGGTGTAGCGGTCCACGATTTCCTGCCACGAGACGCCCTCGGCGTTCGCCTTGTTGATGATCTTGTCCTCGATGTCCGTGACGTTCTGGACAAAGGTAACGTCGTAGCCCCGGCTCCGCAAATACCGGACCACCACGTCCCAAAAAAGCGGCGCCCGCGCGTTCCCGACGTGGACGTGGTCGTAGACCGTCGGCCCGCAGACGTACAGGCCGATCCTCCCGTCCCGCCCGACCTCTACCATCCCGCCGCTCAAGCTGTCTCGCACGAAAACGCTCATGGCCCTAGTCTAGCCTCTCTCGCCCGCTCTATCCGCCTGCGCGCCTCCTCCGGCCCGAGCACCGCCAAGACCAAAGCCATCTCTGGCCCCCCGTTCTGCCCGGTCAGCGCCAGCCGCAGAGGGTGGAGAAGGTCGCGGGTCTTTATGCCGCGCTCTTTGGCCCAGGCACGCAGTTCTCCGACGAAATCCCGCGCGGCTTCCACGTCTCGCAATTCTCTGCCGGGGAGCAATGCGCCTACGTGATCGAACACCGCAGCGCTGGACTCCGGCAGTTCGCTGGCAAAGGCCGCGGGATCCACCGGTCCCAAGACCTCGCGCAAGAGGCGTGGCGCGTCCGAGAGCATGCGTGCCTCTTCCCGGATCACGTCCAGCGCCGCAGCCTCCCGGCCCTCGGGCAGCGGTCCATCCAGGAACGGTTCGATGCGCCGGCGCAGCTCGTCGTTCGTCAGGCGCCGGATGTGCCTGGCGTCGAAGTAGAGGAGGCGGTCGGGGTCGAAGGTGGAGGGGCTCGCGCCGAGACGGGAAGGGTCCCACTCCCGGACCAGCTCGTCCAGACCGTCGAAATCTTCCCTGCCCGCCGGGTGGGTCCAGCCGAGGAGCGCGAGGTGGTTGACGAGGGCCTCGGGCAGGTAGCCTTCGCGCCGGTAGTCCGCGACGCTCGCGGCGCCGTGGCGCTTGGAGAGCTTCTTGCCGTCGGGGCCGAGGATGACGCCGAGGTGGACGAACTTCGGCTCCGCATAGCCGAGGGCCCGGTAGAGGAGGGCCTGGCGGCCCGTGTTCGGGAGGTGCTCCTCGCCCCGGATGACGTGGGTGATGCCCATGTCCGAGTCGTCCACCACGGCGGCGAAGCTGTAGGAGGGGGTGCCGTCGGACTTGCGGATCACGAAGTCCTCGATCCCACCGAAAGAGACCTCCCCCCGCAGCTCGTCCCGGAAAGTCCCCTCCCGGGCATGAGGCCGGAAGTAGAGCGCGCGGCGCCCCCCTTCGTCCTCGCTCTCGTAGGCCAGGCCGGCCTCTGCCAGACGTTCGATTCCCTTCTCATACAACTCCCCGCGCCCGCTCTGACGGTGCGGGCCCTCGTCGAAGTCGAGGCCGAGCCAGGCGAGGTCTTCGAGCTGCGCCTCCTCGAAACGGCGGGTGCTGCGCGCCCTGTCGGTGTCCTCGACGCGCAGGACGAGCGTGCCGCCGTGGTGCCTGGCGAAGAGGTGGTTGAAGAGGGCCGTTCGGGCGCCGCCGAGGTGGAGCATCCCCGTCGGGCTCGGGGCGAAGCGCACCCGGACCTCCGCCACCGGCCTACCTCTCCTGCAGGAGGCAGACGGCCTGGGCGGCTATGCCCTCCCCCCTGCCGGCGAACCCGAGGCGCTCGCTCGTGGTGCCGCGAACGCTGACCCGCGAATACGCGACGTCCAGGGCGCCGGAGAGGTTCTCCCGCATGGCCCCGCGGTGCTCCCTTATCTTGGGCCGCTCGCAGACGACGACGGCGTCGACGTTTGCCACCTCCCACGCGTCGCCGACGATGCGGCGCGCCTCGCGAAGAAGTTCTACGGAGTCCGCGTCCCTCCACCTGGCGTCCGTGTCGGGGAAGTAGTGGCCGATGTCTTCGAGGCCGGCGGCGCCAAGCAGGGCGTCCGTGACGGCGTGGGCGAGGACGTCGGCGTCGGAATGGCCCAGGAGTCCCCTGTCGGATGGGATCTCGACGCCGCCGAGGACGAGCCTCCGTCCGTCTTCGGGCGCCGCGAAGGCGTGGACGTCCACGCCGAGGCCGACGCGCATCAGGAGCGTCTCTCGCGCGCGGCGAGTATGGCCTCGGCGAGCACGAGGTCCTCCGGCGAGGTGAGCTTTATGTTCGTCTTCTCGCCCTCGACCAGGATCACGCGTCCCCCGTCCCGCTCGACGAGGGAGGCGTCGTCGGTTGCCGCCCCCAGGTACTCGTCGGGGGCCTCGTGGATCCGCCTCAGGAGGCCGAGGCGGAAGGCCTGCGGGGTCTGGACCGCCCGCAGCTCCGTCCGGTCGAGCGTCTTGACGGCCTCGCCGTCCCGCCCGACCTTTATGGTGTCGGAGACGGCGGTCGCCGGCACCACGCCGTCGGGCGCGTCCGGCCCGAGGGCCGCCTGCGCGACGCGGTCCACGAGCGCCGGGGTGACAAGCGGGCGGGATCCGTCGTGGACGAGCACGACGGTGTCGGGGTCCTCCGGGCACAGGAGGAGGCCGCTCTTCGTGGAGAGCTGGCGGAAGTCCCCTGGCTCCCCGCACCGAACGTACTTCGAGATGCCGGCCTCCTTCGCCAGCGTCCCGACGCGTGAGGCGTCGCCCACCGCGTAGATCCAGTCGACCGAGGAGGCGTCCTCGAAGGCCCTGAAGGTGTGGTAGAGCGCCGGCCTGCCCCGGAGGTCGAGAAACTGCTTGGGGCGTCCCATGCGGGTGCCGAGGCCGCCGGCCAGCACGATCGCTATGACGTTGGCGCGCGCTATCCCGTCTCGTCCCCGGTCGCCGGCGTGGGCCGCATCGCTACATGACCTCGCCTGAGGTTTCGAGGCTGCGCTGGCGCTCGAGGCCGCGCTGGATGGCCCTGGCGCGGGCCTGGCCGACGCCCTCGACCTCGTCGAGCTCGGCCTCGCTCGCCTCG
>JAUJMB010000259.1 GCA_030447045.1 Rubrobacteraceae bacterium
TGGGCGTGGTTCTCGAAGCCTTCGAGGCGGGCGAGGCGCTCTACGTGGGGGCCTATCTCTTCGAGCGCGTCCCTCGTGTAGTGGATGTAGTTGGTGTGGGCGAGAAAGTCGCGGGTGCCGAGGGCCGAGGCCCAGACGGCGGCGCCGCCGGTGGGGAGCGCGTGGGACGGGCCGGCGGCGTAGTCACCGAGGGCCACGGGGGTGAAGTCGCCGATGGCGACCATCCCGACGGCGTCGAGGTCCTGGAGGATGGCCTCGTGGTCCTCGGAGATCACGTGCGCGTGCTCGGGTGCGTACGCGTTGGAGATCCCCACGGCCTGCGCGTTATTCTGGACCCGGACGAGCGTGACGAGCTCGGAGGGCTCCCCGGAGAGTAGGGGCTCGACGCCACGGATAAGCTCCTCGCTCGGGGTGAGGAGCACGGCGGAGGCGCCGGAGAGGTGCTCGGCCTGGGCCATCAGGTCGCGGGCCACCCGCTCGGGGAAGGCGCCGGCGTCGGCGATGACCATCACCTCGCTCGGGCCCTGCGGCGCGTCGATACCGACCACCCCGAAGACCTCCAGCTTCGCCGCCGTAACGAAGTCGTTGCCGGGGCCGACGATCTTGTCCACCCGCCGAACCGTCTCCGTGCCGAAGGCCAGGGCGCCGACGGCCTGCGCCCCGCCCAAAGCGTAGACCTCCTGAAGCCCCAATAGGCCGGCGACGGCGAGCACGCCCTCGTCGGCCCGGCCGTCGGGGCCGGGCGGGGTGCAGACCCGGATCTCCCCCACCCCGGCCACCTGGGCCGGCACGGCGGACATGACGAGCGTGCTCGGGTAGGCCCCGTGCCCACCGGGGACGTAGAGGCCGGCGCGCCGGATCGGGCGCACCCTCTGGCCCACGGTGGCCCCGCCCCGGCTCTGCTCCCACGACCGGCCCATCTCCCGCCGGTGGAAGGACCGCACGTTCTCTATGGCGTAGGCGAAGCTCTCCGCAAGCTCGGCCGGGAGGGCGTCGCGGGCCGCCGCGATCTCCTCGACCGGCACCCTGAGGTTCTCCGGCCGCACGCCGTCGAAGCGCTCCGTAAAGTCGAGCAGCGCCTGGTCTCCTCCCTCGCGCACGCCTTCGACGATGGTCCTGGCGGCCTCGCGCACCGAGGTCGAGAGAAAGCCGTCCGCCCGGCGCAGCCCGGCGGCGACCTCGGCCGCGTCCCTGCCGCGGGCGTCCAGTTTTTTAACCAACGCGGTCTCCGTCCCCGTTCATGGCTTCCACCAGGGCCGCGACCTCGCGGTGGCGCAAACGATAGGAGCCTCGGTTGGCTATGAGGCGCGCGGTGGAAGACGAGATGTCGTCCATGATCGCAAGGTCGTTCTCCCGCAGCGTGGTGCCGGTAGCGGTCAGGTCCACGACGGCGTCGGCGAGCCCGACGAGCGGGGCGAGCTCTATGGAGCCGTGAAGGGCTATGATCTCGGCCTGCCGCCCCATCCCCTCGAAGTAGCGCCGCGCGATGTTCGGGAACTTGGTGGCCACCCGCACGACCTCGGCGTGGTCTATGGACCGACGGACCTCATCCACCTTCGCCCTCGGGGCCGCGAGGATCATGCGGCACGCGCCCGTCCCGAGGTCCCTGAGCTCCACGACGTTGGGCCGCTGCTCGTCGAGCACGTCCTTGCCGACGATCCCGACGTCCGCCGCCCCGTGCTCGACAAAGACGGGCACGTCCGAGGGCCGGCTCACTATGAACTCCGCCCCCTCGGCCCTGTAGAGCAGCCTCCGCCCGTCCTCCCGCAAGACCCCGACGGGCATCCCGGCGGCGCCCAGGGCGGCCAGGGCATCGTCGAAGATCGCCCCCTTCGGCACCGCGACCCGCAGCCCCCTCACGAAAGCAACCTCCCGGCCACCTCTTCGGGGGTCAAGATCTCCGGCCCTCCCCCGTCCGTCGCGGCGAGCTTGACGCCGTTCGGCGCCGGGTAGCCCACCCAGCCCGCGTCCACCGAGCGGGCGTAGTCCGCGGCGTCCGCCGGCGGCAGGTCCTCCGCCAGGTGCAAGACGGGCACGCCCGACCCCCTCAACCCGGCGGCGGTTCGGGTGGCCTCCACCGAGGCGCCGACGAGGACGAGGAGCGGGGCCAACTCCCCGTCGGGGAGGACGGAGACCAGGCGTTCGAGGGAGATGGCGAAGCCGGTGGCGGGCAGCGGCTCCCCGAAGCGCCGGAGAAGGTTGTCGTAGCGGCCGCCGTTGGCGACCGTGAAACCGAGGCCCGAGGCGTAGACCTCGTAGACGGCGCCGGTGTAGTAGTCGTGGCGCCCGATCAGGCCGAAGTCCAGCATGACGCCGTCCAGGGGACCGATGGCCCGGAGATGGTCCAGGATGCCGCGCAGGTTCTCGAGCGCGGCCGCGGCCTCCCCCTCTTCCCCCACGTACCGGGCGGCCCGCTCCAGCACGGAGCCGTCGGCGGCCGGCCCGACGAGGCGCGGTATCTCCCGGACGGTGGCGGCGACCTCGGGGTGGAGGGTGCCGGAGATCTCGTCCACCCTCACGAGGTCCTTGTCCGCGAGCGCCGCGAGCACCCCGGCCGCGACCCCGGGAGCCGCGCTATTCAGATACCCCCTGTAGAACGCCGCCTGCCCGAGCACGAGCGCGAAGTCCGTCCCAGGGCGGAGGCCCAAAGTGCGGAGCACGTCCATGAGCAGGGCGATGGCCCCCGCGTCCTCGCCAGGGCTCGCGGAGCCCACGGCCTCGACCCCGGCCTGCCGGAACTCGGCGCTCTGGCCGCGGCCAACACCCGCGCGGCGGTAGACGGGGAGGCTGTAGGAGAGCTTGTAGGGGGGCGGGCTGTTGCGCAGGCGCTGGGCGACGAGGCGGGCGACGGGTGTTGTCACCTCCGGGCGCAGCAGGAGCATCTGGTTGTCGGGGTCGAAGAGCTTGAAGGCCGAGTCGCGGAGCTTCGGCTCCTCGATCACCTCGGAGTACTC
>JAUJMB010000260.1 GCA_030447045.1 Rubrobacteraceae bacterium
GAGGTCATCGTGACCACGATGTCCTGGGCGGCGGGCTCCTCGGCGGCGTGGGTGGTCTCCACCTCCATCCCGAGCCTCTCGCCCATCTTCCCGGCGAAGCGCTTGCGCGACTCTTCTTTGCGGCTGTAGACGATTACGCGTTCCAGGTCCTTGACGGCGGCTATGGCCTCTAGCTGGCTCTCGGCCTGCCAGCCGGCGCCGTAGATGCCCAAGGTTTTCGCGTCCTCGCGGGCGAGGTGCTTCGTGGCGACGCCGCTCGCAGCACCGGTGCGCATCTGGCCCATGCGGTCGGACTGGAGGACGGAGAGGAGCTCCCCGGTCTCCGGGTCGAAAAGCATGGTGTAGAAGCGGGCGCCGCCCCTGGCGACGGTGTAGGCCTTGAGGCCGAGGGCGTCTATGTCGGGGGCGCCGGCGAACATGACGTTCAGGCCGCTCTTGGGGAGGGCGACGCGGCGGCGGGCGCGGTTGGTGGCCCGGCCCTCGGCCTGCTGGCGCAGGACGGCCTCTACCGCGTCGAGCGTGGCCGGCATGTCGAGGAGCCCTTCGACCTGGTCTTCCGTCAGGAGCAGCGTCACGAGCCCGTCCCCCTGTTCGTCGGGGCCTGATAGGCTAAAATTCCGGGGCTCATGCGGGTTCTCGTCATAGACAACTACGACTCCTTTACGTACAACCTCGTCCAGTACCTGGGGGAGCTCGGCGCCGAGGTCCTCGTGCGCCGCAACGACGAGGTTACGCCCGAGGAGGTGGCGGAGCTCCGCCCCGACAGGATAGTCGTCTCGCCCGGGCCCTGCACGCCCAACGAGGCCGGAATCTCCGTCGAGTTGATAGAGAAGACCGGCGGGAGCACGCCGCTGCTCGGGGTGTGCCTGGGGCACCAGTCCATCGGGCAGGCCTTCGGGGCCAGGATCGTGCGCGGCGAGCCCGTCCACGGGAAGACCGCGAAGATCCTGCACGACGGCGAGGGCGTCTACACAGGTCTCGACCAGGGCTTCGAGGCCACCCGCTACCACTCGCTCGTCATCGAGCCCGACTCCCTCCCGGACTGCCTCGTCGTCACGAGCCGCACGCCGGACGGCACCATAATGGGCGTCCGCCACCGCGACTTTCCCGTCGAGGGCGTCCAGTTTCACCCCGAGAGCGTCCTGACCCGCCAGGGGCGCGACCTGCTCAAGAACTTTCTGGAGGGCTAGCACCGTGCTGCGCGAGACGCTCCGGAAGGCCGCCGAGGGCCGCACGCTCTCGGAGGGCGAGGCCGAGCGGGCGCTGGAGGCCATCATGGAGGGGACCGTTCCCCCGGCGGCCACGGCCGCGCTCCTGACCGCGCTCAGGGTCAAGGGCGAGGCGGTGCCCGAGATCGTCGGCTTCGCCCGCGCCATGCGGCGGTTCGCGGCATCGGTTGAGGCCCCGCCGGACGTCGTCGATACCTGCGGGACCGGCGGCGACGCCAAGGGGACCATAAACGTCTCGACCGCCGCGGCCTTTGTCGCCCGCGGCGCCGGGGTCGTCATCGCCAAGCACGGCAACCGGGCGGCGACGAGCCGGGCCGGCAGCGCCGACGTGCTGGAGGCTCTGGGCGCCGAGATAGATCTCTCGCCCGAGCAGGTGTCGCGGTGCATAGCGGAGGCCGGCATCGGGTTCATGTTCGCCCGCACGCACCACCCGGCGATGCGGTTCGTGGCCCCGGTGCGCGCCGAGCTGCCCTTCAGGACCATCTTCAACCTGCTCGGGCCCCTCACGAACCCCGCGGGGTCCAGGCGCCAGCTCGTCGGGGTCTTCGGGGCGGCTTTCGTCAGGCCCGTCGCCGAGGCTCTGCGGGACCTCGGGGCCGAGCGGGCGCTCGTGGTGCACGGGACGGACGGGATGGACGAGATCACGACGAGCGCGGAGACGGTGGTAGCAGAGGTCACGGACGGGGACTTGAATGAGTACGAGATCTCCCCGGAAGACTTCGGCCTCGACCGGCACGCCCCCGACGGCCTCCTCGGCGGCGACGCCCACCTCAACGCCCGCATCCTGCGCGACGTCCTCTCCGGCAGGGAGACCGGCGCCGCCCGCGACGTGATCCTGCTAAACGCCGGCGCCGCCGTCTTCGTCTCGGGCAAGGCCGAGACCATCGAAGGGGGCGTCCGACAGGCGGAGGAGTCGATAGCGACGGGCGCGGCCGAAGGGGCCCTCGAAGACTTCGTGAGGGCCACCCGCAGAGAGGCCGGGACCGCGTGAGCCGCGCGACCGTGCTCGAAGAGCTCGCCGCCGCGGCCCTCGTCCGCGCCGGCGAGCTGCGCGACACCGCCGACCTCGACGTCCTCTACCAGGAGGCGCTCCTCTTCGAGAAGCGCGACTTCGCCGGCGCGCTGCGCCTTCCCGGCCTCTCCGTCGTGAGCGAGATAAAGCGCGCCTCGCCCTCGGCCGGCCGGATCCGGGAGGTCGACCCCGCCGAATGGGGCGCCGGCTACGAGCGCGAGGGCGCGAGCTGCCTCTCCGTCCTCACAGAACCCGACCGGTTCAAGGGCTCCCTCGGAGACCTCGACGCCGCCAGGACGGGCACCTCCCTGCCCGTCATCCGCAAGGACTTCACCGTGGACGAGGCCCAGATCCTCGAGGCCGGCACCCGCGCCGACGCGGTCCTCCTCATAGCCGCCCTCTTCGACGCCGCCACGCTCGCCCGCCACGTCTCTCTGGCCGTCGAGATTGGCCTGACGCCCCTCGTGGAGATACACGACGAGGGCGAGGCGGACCTGGCCCTCGAGTCCGGCGCCCGCGTGATCGGGGTCAACAACCGCGACCTGCACGACTTCACCGTAGACCTCGGCACGTTCGAGCGCCTCGCCCCGAAGCTCGCGGGCGCAACCCTCGTCGCCGAGAGCGGCGTAAAGACCGTCGAAGACGCCCGCAGGATGCGCGACGCCGGGGCCGACGCGGTGCTCGTCGGCGAGGCGGCGATGCGGGACCC
>JAUJMB010000261.1 GCA_030447045.1 Rubrobacteraceae bacterium
AGCACATAAGCGACCGGGTGGCGGTGATGTACCTCGGCAAGATCGTCGAGGTCGCGGACCGGGCGGAACTCTACGGCGAGCCGCGCCACCCCTACACCGCTTCGCTTCTCTCCGCCATCCCGGTGCCCGACCCCCGCAAGGAGCGCGAGCGTCGAAGGGTGGTCCTCGCGGGAGACGTGCCCTCTCCCGCGAACCCGCCGCGGGGTTGCAGCTTCCACACCCGCTGCCCGCGCGCGCAGGAGTACTGCAAGGAGAACGAGCCCCGCCTGGACGTGCAAGGGGACGAGACCGGGGTCGAGGCCGGGACCGGCGGCGAGGCCAGGGGCCCGACGGAGGGTCACCGCGCTGCCTGCTTTTTCCCCGTGGTGGAGGGCCAGCGAATAGAAGAGCCCGCCACGAGCACGCCCTACCGCGCCGAGTAGCCGTCGGCTATCGGCCGCCAGCTTCTCGCCGGTGGTCTCCGGGTCGTGTTCCGTCGCGGTTACGCCCGGCGCGGCGGGCCTAGAGACGACGAGGGCCGATTGCCGGCAACTTGCTAGTACAATCTCCGCGTGTGGATACGCTCGGATAAGAAGAATGGGCGGCGCGGCGGGGCCTTGCGCCTGCTGGTGTTCGTCGCCATCCTGGCGGCGACGGCGGCCGGGTCCTTCTACGCGGGCCGTTCGCAGAGCCCCGCCACCCTGCAGGAGCGGGACCGGGAGAGCCTGGAACTCTACGCCGAGGCGCTCGACGTGGTCAGGGACGACTACGTGGACCAGGGCGCCATCGATTCCGAGAAGCTGACGCACGGGGCCATAAAGGGGATGCTCGACACTTTGGGCGATGAGGGCCACACGCGCTTTCTGACCCCAGAGGAGCGCGAGCAGAACCAGGAGGGGCTCTCCGGGACCTACGTGGGCATCGGGGTCCAGTTGGAGGCCAGGGGGGACGACGTGGTGGTCACGGCGCCCATAGAGGGCTCGCCGGCGGAGAGGGCCGGCGTTGAGTCAGGGGACGTGGTGGTCGGCGTGGACGGCGAGAGCGTGCGCGACGCGGAGATCTCGGGAATCGTCTCGAAGGTCAAGGGGCCGGAGGGGACGACGGTGAAGCTTACCGTCTCGCGCGACGGAAAGGAGAAGGTCTTCGACCTCAGGCGCGAGGAGATAGATTCGCCCGCTGTCACCTGGGCGCGCGTCCCCGGCACCGACGTCGCCCACGTCCTCCTCTCCTCCTTCTCCGACGACGCCGCGGGGGAGCTGCGGGAGGCCTTTGGGGAGGCGCGGGAGGCCGGGGCCGAGCGCTTCATCCTCGACCTCAGGAACAACCCCGGCGGCAGGCTGGACCAGGCGGTCGAGGTGGCCGGCTTCTTCCTGGAGCCGGGGAGCATCGCCTACGTCCGCAAGGACGCCTCCGGCGAACGCGAGCCCATCGAGGTCGAGGGTGAGCCGGGGCTGACCGACGCGCCGCTCGTCGTGCTCGTCAACAACGGTTCGGCCTCTTCGTCGGAGATCGTCTCGGGTGCTTTGCGGGACAACGACCGCGCGACCGTCGTTGGGCAGACCACCTTCGGCACGGGCACCGTCCTCTCCGAGTTCGAGCTCGACGACGGCTCCTCCATCCTTCTCGGCGTCGCCGAGTGGCTGACACCCGACGGGGACTTTATCCGGGAGACCGGCATCGAGCCGGACGTAAAGGTCCGGCAGGAGGAAGGCGACGAGCCCGTCTCGCCGGCCGAGTGGCGGGAGATCTCCCGGGAAGAGGCCCTCGAGAGGGACGCGCAGCTGCGGGCGGCCCTCGAGGAACTGCCGAGCCAGTAGCGAAACCCACTTAAAAGCCGGTCCCCGTGCGGTGTGATCCCGGGCAAGGTCAGAGAGAAAGGGAGGAGACCTTGGCGCAAAGAGTGCGGGAGAGCGTAGAGGTCCAGGCGCCGGTGGGGGGCGTGTTCCGCTACTGGTCCAACTTCGAGAACTAGAGTAACCTACCTCCCGCGAACCGGCGCCTGACCGGCCGTACTCTCCCGACGCCTGGCCGTTCTAGTGCCGGGCGATGATCTCGTAGACGTTGCCGTCCGGCCCCCGGAAGTGGCTCCAGGCGGCCCCTTCCGAGCGTTGTACCGGTCCCAGAAACTCCACGCCCGCGGCCTCCATTTCGGCGCGGGCCTCTTCCACGTTGTCCACCCGGAGGCCCACGACGGGCCCGGCCCCGAAAAAGGAGTGGAACTCGTCCTCGGGGCGCCAGATCTCCATCTCGGCGCCGTCGGGGAACGCGAAGCCGACCACGTCGCGCTCCCTGCGGGTCTCCTCCAGGCCCATCACCTCGCAGAAGAACCGCGCGGTCTCCTCGAACCTCTCCGTCCGGATGCCCAGCCACCCGAGCCCCTCGACCTTCACCGTTCACCCACCCCTCTCTCGGGCAAAACAAAAGGGCCACCCAGCCCGATCCCGAGACCCGATGCCCCGGGCCTAATCCAGCAGGTCCCTGAGCCCGGCGGCGTGGGGGCTACTCTTTATCTTGGCAAGGGCGGTGAGCTGTATCTGGCGGATGCGCTCGCGGGTGACGTCGAAGCGCTCCCCGACCTCCTCCAGGGTCTTCGGCTGGCCGCCGGTGAGGCCGAAGCGGTACTCGAGCACCATGCGCTCGCGCTCGGGGAGGCTGCCTAAAGCCTCGCGCATCCTGGCCTTCAGGAGCGAGGACTTGGCGAGGTCGTGGGGGGATTCCGAGTCCTCGTCGGCTATAAAGTCGCCAAGCTCCGAGGAGTGGTCCTCACCGACGGGGGTCTCCAGCGAGATCGAGCGTCGCGAGACGCGGCGGATGCGCACGATCTCCTCGGCGTCGACCTCCATGATGGTCCCGACCTCCTCGTCGGTCGGGTCGCGGTTTAGCTGGGCGGCGAGGGAGCGCTGGACGCGGTAGTACTTGTTTATCTTCTCGACCATGTGGACGGGGACGCGGATGGTCCGGCCCTTGTC
>JAUJMB010000262.1 GCA_030447045.1 Rubrobacteraceae bacterium
GGAGGTCTGGGCTAGACCTCGACGACGGCCGTGCTCGTCCCTCTCATTGCTCGTTCGTCGAATCAGGGGCGGCCTCGGCGCGCAAACGGGCGGTCGCCTCTGCGTCGACGGCGTACCGCCCGTGCTGTTTGGTCTCCGTTAGGGCGACACCGTAGACTTCGCGGGCACGTTCGAGCGAGACGAGCCCGTCTTGGACGTCGCGGGCGACCAGATCCGGTTCGCGTTTGAGGCAATCCCCGTAACCGCCCCCTCCCGGCAGGCTCAGGATGACCCGCTCCGCGGCGTCTATGCGCTGCTGCCTCTTCGGGTGGAGGTCTTCGCCGCCCGAGGTGCGCACCGTTCCAAGGCCGCCGGGAGACCCGCCGTTCACGCCCTCGGCCGGGCAGCGGGTCCGATCGTACATGGCGGAGAGTACCCAGGGGGACGGGCTTCGCACGCCGATCTCCATCTCCTGGCCGAAGCCGCCCCTGTGGCGGCCCGGTCCCTCCGAGTCGGGGCGCAGCTCGCGCCTGTGCATGAGGACGGGGGAGATGTTCTCGATCACCTCGGCCGGCACGCCGCGGATGCCGCTCGGGAAGGCCGTGGCCGAGAGCCCGTCCCCGCCCTCGCGGGCCCCCATACCGCCGCCGGAGAAGAACACGTAGGTGAAGGCCTCGCCGCCCTCGCGCCGGCCCGTGATCTGGGTGTTCCAGAGGCTGTCCGCGCCCTGGGCCAGCACCCTCTCCGGGATCGCCCGGGCCAGCGCCCCGTGAACGAGTCCAGGGAGGAAGTGGCCGATGATGTGCCTGGCGCCGACGGGCGCCGGGTGCTGGGCGTTCAGGATGCTCCCTTCTGGGGCGGTAACGTGCACGGGGCGGAAACTGCCGTCGTTGTTGGGCACCTCGGGGCTGATCGCGCACTTTACCCCGAACGTCGTGTAGGCGGCCGTGTAGTTCAGGACGACGTTGATGCCGCGCTCGCTCTGCGGCGCGGACCCGGCGTAGTCCAGGCGCATCTCGTCGCCCTCGACCCGGATAGAGACGGCGAGCCGGATCGGCTCATCGAACCCATCCGTGTACGCCTCCTTCTCGTAGAGGCCGTCGGGCAACGCGGCTATGGCTTCGCGCATGGCGCGCTCCGAGCGGGTGCAGATCTCGTCCGAGAGCGACTCGATATCCCCAAGACCGAACTCCTCGATCATCTCGATCAGCCGCTCGCCGCCGACCTCGTTGCTCCCGGCCTGGGCGTAGAGGTCGCCTACCACCTCGAAGGGGGTCCGCACGTTGGCGCGCACGAGGCGGAAGAGCTCCTCGTTCGGCTCGCCCTCCCGAAACAGGCGGGTCACGGGCACGAAGAGGCCCTCCTCATAGACCTGGCGCGCGTCCGCCCCGAGGCCGCGGCCTCCGACGTCGAGGGCGTGGCAGGTGTTGCCGAAGAACGCGACGATCTCGCCGCCGCGGAAGATCGGTGTGATCACCGTGAAGTCGTTGAGGTGGCCGGCCGTCTGCTGCGGGTTGTTGGTCACGAGCGCGTCGCCGGGCCTGAGGGTCTCGGCCGGGATCTCTCGCAGGAAGTGGTGGACGGAGGTGGCCATCGTGTTGATGTGGCCCGGCGTGCCGGTCACGGCCTGGGCGACCATCCGGCCGCGCCGATCGAAGACACCGGCGGAGAGGTCACCCGACTCTCGTACCACGCTCGTGAAGGAGGTCCGCATCAGCGCCCGCGCCTGCTCCTCGACGACGGAGATCAGGCGGTTCCAGAGGACCTCCAGCAGGATCGGGTCGAGCCGCGCTCCCCTCATGCCGACCACCGCACGATCAGGTTTCGCGCGGCGTCGATCTCGGCCCGCCCCTCGGGACCGAGTATGACCGTGGACTCGCGCTCCTCGACGACGGCGGGTCCCCCGAAGACCGCGCCCGGGCCGAGAAGGTAGCGGTCGTAGACCGGCACCGGCGCAAAGCCGTTCTCCTCCGGAAGGTAGATCTCGCGCTCGCCCTTTCGCGCCCCGTCCGGATTCTCCGCGTCTCCCTCATCGCCCCCGAGCCGGATCTCGGGCGGCGGGGCGGAGACTTCGAGGCGCCAGGTCAGCGCCTCGAGCGGCACGTCGGGACCCTCCCTACTGTAGAGCCGCCGGTACTCTTTGCGGTAGAGCGTCGTAATCCGCTCCGTGTCTCCGGCACCCAGAGGTCCGTCCGGCAGATCCACCGTAACCTCGTGGCCCTGACCCACGTAGCGCATGTCGCAGAGACGGCGCACTCTGACGTCGGCCTCCTGGACGCCGGAGGCGCGCAGGAGATCCCGCCCCCGCTCCTCCATCTCGTCGAGCGCGCCGTTCGCCGCCGCCCAGTCGAGCTCGTCGAGCCGACCGTAGAGGCTGCGAACGAAGTCGAAGGAGAGCGGGGCGCACAGAAAGCCGAAGGCCGAGGTCGCGCCCGCCCCGAGCGGCGCTATAAAGCCGGGCACGCCGAGGGAGCGCGCCACCCGGTAGGCATGCACCGGGCCGGCCCCGCCGAAGGCGAACAGCGGGTGGGCCCGCGGGTCCTTGCCGCGCTCGATGGCGTGCACCCTCGCGGCGTTGGCCATGTTCTCGTTGACGACCTGGTGGATGCCCCAGGCGGCCTCGATGAGATCCAGACCAAGCGGCCGGGCTATACCCCTCTCGATCGCGCGCTCGGCGGCCTCGCGGTCGAGGCCCATCCTCCCGCCGAGAAAAAAGTCGGGGTCCAGATACCCGAGCACCAGGTCGGCGTCGGTCACGGTCGGCTCGACGCCCCCCCGACCGTAGCAGGCCGGTCCCGGCGCGGAGCCGGCGCTCCGCGGCCCGACCTTCGGGAGGCCCAGAGGGCCGACGGCGGCGATGGAGCCCCCGCCGGCTCCTATCTCGATCATCTCGATGACCGAGATCTTGACCGGCAGCCCCGAGCCCTTCTTGAAGCGGTAGACGCGGGCGACCTCGAACTCGCTGCT
>JAUJMB010000049.1 GCA_030447045.1 Rubrobacteraceae bacterium
ATCTCCGCCAGCGCGTAACGTCCCTGTCCCTCGATGTAGCGGGTCTCGGTCACGCCCGTGCATTGTATATGCTCTAGGCATCAGGCTGCAGGTTTCAGGCATCAGGGCCCTTTTTGCGGCCTGCACCGTGGTGCGAACAGCTTCGGTGTCCGAAGGAGATCCGGGCCGCCGCCTGATGCAGGAGGTCCGCGGCCTCCCGCAGGCACCTGCCGGGCTCTCGACCAGAACCCGAGCCCGTAGCCTGAAACCTGCAGCCTATAACTGGTACAATCCCCGGGTTCAGGACGTGTCCCGAAAGGGTCCGCGGGCGAGTGGCGGAATTGGTAGACGCGCTAGGTTCAGGGTCTAGTGTCCGAAAGGACGTGGGGGTTCGAGTCCCCCCTCGCCCACCCAGTCTCGACGAGGTGTACGGATAGAGCGTAGATCCCACAGGGCCGCCCCGAAGTCCCGCCGAAGGAGGCCCACCGGGAGACCCTCCGGACGCCCCAGGAGCCAGCCCAAGAAGCGCGGCGGCCGGACGCTTCCGGCCTGGATCACGCTCCTGGGCTCCCTCTTTCTCCTCGCCATGGCCTTCGGCTTTATCTTTTTCGTGGCCCGCGGCTGCGTCGCCACCCAGGAGTCCACCCAGGTCCGCAAGTACGTCACCGGCGCCGACAGCGTCCTGAGCGACTCCTCCAACGCCGGCAGGAACGAGTTGCAGGGGATCCTGAAGAGCTCGGGCGGCGATCCCGGCATGGTGGACGAGGAGGCGCTGGGGAGGGTCGCGAACCTCTCGGACAGGCTCTACACGCAGGCCCTGCAGAACGACGAGATTCCGCCCGAGTTCGAGGACGCCCAGCCGTACCTGATCTCCGCTCTAGGCGTCCGCAAGGAGGCCACGGAGAACCTCGCCGCCGCCGTCGGCGGTAGCGGCAACGGCTTCGGCGACGCCCTGGCCACCGCCGTGGAGGACTTCAGGACGAGCGACTCCATCATCGCCAACCACTACGTCCCGGCGGTCCGCGAATCGCTGGAGCAGGCCGGCCAGACGGGCGACGGCGGCTACCTCGAGGAGCCCCAGCCCTTCATGGACTACCGCGAGATCGGCTTCGACGCGGCCTCCTCGGCCGGCTCCGCCCGCAGCGACCCGAGCGCCGTCCACGGCGTCGAGATAGACGGCGTCACCGTCGCCGGGCAGCCGCTCCCCCCGGGCGGGAACGTCGTGCTCACGGGCGACGACGAGGCCAGCTTCGCCGTCACCATCGCCAACGGCGGCGAGGTGCCCGAGTCGGCGGTGGACGTCGAGGTCGTCCTGAACACGGACGCCGAGCGCCAGACAAAGAACGCGACCGTGGCCCGCATAGAGCCCAACGGGACGGCGACCGTCGAGATCGGGGGCTTTATCCCTGGCGCCCTGGACGAAGAGGTGGAGACCACCGTCGAGGCCGGGCCCGTCAAGTACGAGAAGACCCTGGAGAACAACACCCTTAACGGTTCGATCACCTTTGGCCTGTAGAGGAGGCAACGCGTGGTAACGGCCATCGTGCTCGTAACGACCGAGGGGGAGCGGGTCCAGGAGGCGGCCCAGGCCATGCTCGCCGTCGAGGGCGTCACCGAGGCCTACTCCGTCACCGGCCCCTACGACCTCGTCGTCATGGTCCGCATCCCCGACTTCGAGAGCCTCGCCGACATAGTCCCGGAGAAGCTCGCCCAGGTCCCCGGCGTCGCCCGCACCGAGACCATGGTCGCCTTCCGCGCCTACTCGAACTACGACCTCGACCGGGCGTGGAGCCTGGGGTTCGAGGAGTAGGCTTCAGGTATCAGGCTTCGGGATGGCTGAGATCGAGACGGAGAGGCTGCTGCTACGCCGCTGGCAAGACAAAGACCTCGAACCGTACGCCCGCATGTGCGCAGATCCCGAGGTTATGCGGTTTATAGGGGCTGGCTCGACGCTGAACCGGGAGCAGAGCGAGGAGCAGGTCTCCCGTTTCGTCCGGCACTGGGAGGAGCGGGGGTTCGGGCTCTGGGCGTTGGAGGAGAAGGAGGGCGGGGCGTTCGTCGGCTTCGCCGGCCTCTCCTACCAGGAGGACTGGCCCGAAGGCGAACACAAGACCGAGGTCGGCTGGAGGCTGGACCGCGCGTTCTGGGGACGCGGCCTCGCCACCGAGGCGGCGAGGGCCAGCGTAGACTACGGGTTCGAGAACCTTCGGCTGGAGCGCATCATCAGCATCATCCAGCCCGGAAACGTCGCATCGTGTCGGGTCGCGGAGAAGGCCGGTCTGACCCTTCAGGGCGAGTCCCACTGGCGGAACAACGACGTCATCTGGTACGCGGTAGACCGCGACGACAAGCAGACCCGAAGCCTGATGCCTAGAACCTAGCTCTGCTCCTCGGCGAGCGCCGGCCTCGTGCCCTCGATCAGGAACGCGACCACGTCGAGAAAGTCGCCGCTGTTCCTGTAGACCTCGCGCTGGCGCTGGCTGCCGGTGCCGCCCTCGACGATCTCGAGCACGCCTTCGATCTCGGTCTCGCAGCCGAGGTCCTGGGCGTGGGGCTTTAGCCTCTCGACGAGGTCGCGGGCGATCTCCCTGGCCGGGACGGTCTTGTCCCCGGCCGCGTCGTAGAAGCCGGCGTCCATGCCGTGGCGGGAGGCCCGCCACCGGTTCTCCTCGGCCAGGTCCCTGTTGTAGGGGCCTCTGGGCTCGGACCCTTCGAGGGCGTGGGCGACGACGCACTGGGTGAGGGCCGTCAGGGCCGTGGCGTACTTCAGGTTCGTCTGGGAGTCGAGGATGCGCAGCTCTATGGTCCCTATGTTCGGGTGCGGGCGGACGTCCCACCAGCAGTAGGTGTAGTCGTCCATGGCCCCCGAGCGGACCATGAGGTCCACGTAGCCTTCGAAGGCCTCCCAGTCGGAGAAGGCGGGGGGGAGGCCCGCCCGCGGGAAGGTCTCGAAGATCTTGACCCGGCACGACTCGAAGCCCGTATCGAAGCTCTGCCAGAAGGGGGAGTTGGCGGAGAGGGCGAGGAGGAGGGGGGCCTGCTCTGAGAGGCGGTTGTGGGCCTCTATGGCCTTCTCCTCGTCCGGCACGGCGACGTGGACGTGCTGGCCGAAGATCACCTCCCGCTCGGCCACCCACCGCAGGGTCTCTACGACCTTGGTGTAACGCTCCTGCTCGGTGACCTTCTGGTCGCGGTAGCGGCTGAAGGGGTGGGTTCCGGCTGAGGCGAGTGAGGCGCCGCAGGCGGCGGCCCAGGACCCCACGCGCCCCCTGAGCTCGCGCAGGTGCCTCTCCGCGTCGGCGGCGGTGGCGCAGGGCGGGGTCTTTATCTCGAGCACGGACTGGAAGAGCTCGTAGGAGACGAACTCGGCCAGCTCCTTGGGCAGCCGGGCCATCACCTCCTCGATTTTCGGGACAAGCTCCCCGGTCGTGGCGTCCACGATGTGGAGCTCCTCCTCGACCCCCAAAGAGTAGCTCGAACCGCCACCCTTGAACTCTATGGGCACCGCGCTCCTCCTCTATCCGTGGGGCGGGGTCGTGCGAATCGTTCGCGGTCAACGCCGTTTGCGTGGTGCAACATAGTACCCGCTTTGGCTTTGCAAGGCCACGACGGGTCCACGCGGCCCCGCGCGCTTCACGGGACCCCCTCCGCCGGGGCCCTCTTCCCGAACCTCACCTGGGCGAGCACCGCGCCGGAGACCACGAGCGCGGCCCCGACGACCTTCGGGGCGGTGAGCTCCTCGCCCAGGAGGACCGTCCCGAGGGCGCCGGCCACCACGGGCTCCACCGTCGCCACGATGGCCGCCCGCCCCGCGCCCAGGCGGCCGAGCCCGAAGGTGTAGAGCGCGAACGCCAGCGTCGTGTGCACCACCGCCAGCATGAGGAGCACGGCGTAAGAGGTGGGGGGAAGACCTGCCAGGGTGCCGAGCGTGGGGATGGCGGCCAGGGAGAGCAGCACCCCGCCGAAAAACAGGGCGTAGGAGAGGATCACGGCCGGCCCCAGCCGCCCGGCTACGGGGCGGCCGAAGATCGAGTACAGGCCGTAGGTGAGCCCCGCAAGGAGCCCGGTCGCCAGCACCGTCGGGGTTACCTCGAGGTTCGCCGGGTCGTAAGCCCCCGCGACGAGGACGACCCCGACGATGGTGAGCCCGAGGGAGGTTAGCTTGGCCGGGCCGAGCCCTTCTTTGAGGAAGAGCCAGGCCAGCACCACCACGAAGGCCGGGGAGCTGTAGAGCAGGACCGCCGCCGTCCCGACGGCGCTCTCGCGGACCGTGTAGAAGTAGAAGAGGTAGAAGAGCCCGATCCCGACGAGCCCCAACGGGACCAGAAAAACAAGGTCCCGGCGCGGGACCCGGAGCCTCCGCGCCCCGCCGGTCGCCAGCAGGAAGGCCATCACGGCCAGCCATCCGACCACGGCCCTGAACGCGACCAGCGCCTCGAAGGAGACACCGTCCGCGTAGAGCATCTTCGAGAAGATCCCGAGCGTCCCCCACGTTGAGGCCGCCGCCGCGACGGCCAAGACCCCGAGCAGTATGTCCCTGGTCTCCCGCAGATTTCCTCCCGTGCCCGTGCCGCAGGCGCTAGTTATACGGCAAGAGCGTCCCGGAGGCTGGCTCATCCCCGCCAGATGGATGAACCCTTGCCTAGTGCCGGTCGAGCTTGCGGGCCACCTCGTTCAGGCCGATGCGGTAGCAGATGGAGCGGCCGTGGGGGCAGGTCGCGGGGAGACGGCAGGTGAGCCAGTCGTGGACCAGCCTCTCCATCTCGGCCTGGGAGAGCCTGTCTCCCATCTTGACGGCCGAGTGGCAGGCGATGGTCGCCAGGATGCGGTCCTCGCGCCGGTGGCCCGGGTCGGAGCCCTTGATGGCGGAGAGCGCGTCCCTGAAGGCGCCGGCCACGTCCCTGTCCGCGAGCGTGGAGATGACGGCGGTCACGCGCACGGAGCGGGGTCCGAAGGGCTCGACCTCGAAGCCGTAGACGGAGAGTTCTTCGAGGCTCGCAGCGGCGAGCTCCGCGTCGCCCGGGGAGAGTTCCACGACCTCGGGGACGAGCAGGCTCTGCACGGTCGCCGGGCTGTCGGAGTCGTTGAGGCCGTCGAGGATGGCCCGCTCGTGGGCGACATGCTGGTCCACAACCCACAGGGACTCGGGCTCCTCGAGGAGGATGTAGCCCGCGGCGAGCTGGCCTATTACCCGCAGGTCCTCGAGCGGGGGCAGCGCCCCCCGCTCCGGCAACTCGCCGTACGAGGGTCGTTCCTCGGCCACGGCCTCTTCGGCCATCGGCCGCGAGGCCTCGGCGAGGCGCTCGCGAACCTCCCGCAGGTCCCTGGGCGGGGTGGCGGGGTAGACGGGCCGGTCTCCGGTGGCAAAGGGGCCTCCGCGTGCCGGTGGCACGGAGAAGCGGTCCTGGGTGAAGGCGCGCTCCGTGGCGCGGGGGGTCGCGGTCGGGGCCGGCGGGCGCCACTCGATGGCGGCGCGGACGGCGGCGGTGAGGGCCTCGCGGGCGGCGCGCTCCTCGGAGAAGCGGACCACCTGCTTCGTGGGGTGGACGTTCACGTCCACGCGGCGGGGGTCGGCCGTGATCTCGACGGCGACCGGCGGGTAGCGCCCCGAAGGCACCGTGGCCCTGTAGGCGTTGTCCAGCCCCCGGTGGAGGTTCTCGGCCCGGACGAAGCGGCCGTTCACCGAGATGGTCTGGCACGAGCGGCCGCCTTCGGTGAGGCTCGGAAGCGCGGCGTAGCCGGAGATCTTGAACGCCCCCGACTCGTACGCCACCTCGCGCAGCGCCCGGGCCTTGGCGACGCCGTGTATCTGGGCGAGCCTCTCCAGCAGCCCCCCCGCCTCGGGCAGGGAGAGGTAATCCCGCCCCGCCTCCGTCAGGCGGAAGGCGACGTTCGGGTGGGCGACCGCGACGTGGGTGACGGTCTCTACTATGGCGGACCGTTCGGCCCTGGGGCCCTTGAGGAAGGCCCTGCGGGCCGGGACGTTGTAGAAGAGGCGGTCCACGAGGACCGTCGTGCCCTTCGGGTGGGAGGCGGGGCCTACCTCGGCTTCGGCCCCTCCCTCGACCCGGACCCTGGTTGCGGCGCCCTCGCCCGTGGAGGTGGTGAGGCAGAACGATGAGACGCTCGCGATGGAGGGCAGGGCCTCGCCGCGGAAGCCTAAAGTGGTCACGGTCTCGATGTCCTCGACCTTGTGGATCTTGCTCGTGGCATGGCGCAGGACGGAGAGGCCGGCGTCCTCGGGGGGCATGCCCGAGCCGTCGTCCCGGATCAGGATGCGGGAGGTGCCGCCGTCCCCGAGCTCTATCTCGACCCGGGACGCCCCGGCGTCCAAAGAGTTCTCGACAAGCTCCTTGACCACGGAGGCCGGGCGGTCGACGACCTCGCCCGCGGCGACCTGCTGGGCGACCCTGGGATCTAGGACGTTGATGCTCGTCGTGGGCTCCATCATCGGACTGCGCGGATTGTACAACCGCCCTCGGGTTTTCCCACGGCGCCCGGTGTAGAATCCCGGGCTATGCGCAACGAGGAAGAGAACCGGCAGGACCCGCTGCCGCTGGACCAGGTCGAGAGGGTCGTCGAGCTGCTGCGCGAGAGCGGGGTCGGGGAGATCCGGGTGCGGCTCGGGGAGACGGAGATCTCCGTAAAGGCGATGCCGGAGGCCGCGCCCGTCCTCCCGCCACCGCCGGCCGTCGTCGCCGGAACGCCTGCGGAGCCTGTCGTCGAGGTCCCGGCCGATACCAACGGCCTGCACGCGGTCCGCTCGCCGCTCGTCGGCACGTTCTACCGGGCGCCGGCCCCCGGCGAGGAGGCCTACGTCGAGGTGGGGGACACCGTGAAGGCCGGGCAGGTCCTGTGTATCGTCGAGGCGATGAAGATGATGAACGAGATCGTCGCCGACGTCTCCGGCGAGGTCGTCGAGGTCCTGGCCGAGAACTCCGGCGGGGTCGAGTACGACCAGCCGCTCTTCCGCCTCAGGCCCGAGGTCTCTTGAACCGGTGCTAGCGCTGGACCCGGGGCCGAGATGATCGGCAAGGTCCTCGTCGCCAACAGGGGTGAGATAGCGCTCCGCATAATCCGGGCCTGCCGCGAACTCGGCATAAGGAGCGTGGCGGTCTACTCCACCGCCGACCGCGACTCCCTGCACCACGAGCTCGCCGACGAGTCTGTGTGCATAGGGCCCGCGCCCGCGGCCCAGAGCTACCTGAACGTGCCCGCCATCATCTCCGCCGCCGAGCTGACGGGTGCCGAGGCCGTCCACCCCGGCTACGGGTTTCTCGCCGAGAACGCGCGCTTCGCCGAGATCCTGGAGCGCGTGGGCCTGAAGCTCGTCGGCCCCTCCTCGAGGGTCATCTCCATGATGGGGGACAAGGCGGCGGCCAGGGAGGCCGCCAGGAGTGCGGGCGTGCCGATCACACCCGGCTCCCATGGCCTCTGCGGGAGCGCCGCGGAGGTGAAGCGGGTGGGCGCCGAGGTCGGCTACCCGCTGGTCATCAAGGCGAGCGCCGGGGGCGGGGGCAAGGGTATGCGCGTCGTCGAGGGCGAGGATGCGGTCGAGAACGCCTTTCTCTCGGCGAGCCGGGAGGCCGGGGCCAGCTTCGGCGACGGGGCCGTCTACGCGGAGCGCTTCCTGGAGAGCCTGCGGCACGTCGAGGTGCAGGTCCTCTCCGACTCCTCGGGCGCGACCGTCGCCTTCCCGGAGAGGGACTGCTCCGTCCAGCGCCGCTACCAGAAGCTTATAGAGGAGTCGCCTGCGCCCGACCTCCCGGAGGGGGTCCGGGAAGGTCTCCTTTCCGCCGCCGCGGACCTCGTCGGCTCTATAGGCTATGAGGGGGCCGGAACGGTCGAGTTTATAGTCCACGAGGATGAGTTCTTCTTTATCGAGATGAACACCAGGCTGCAGGTCGAGCACCCGGTCACGGAGATGGTGAGCGGGGTCGACCTGGTGGCGGAGCAGCTAAAAGTCGCCTCTGGCGAGCCCCTCGACGTGCCGGCCTCGTCGCTCGTCGCGGATGGGCACGCGATGGAGTTCAGGATCAACGCCGAAGACCCCCGGCGCAACTTCCTGCCGCAGGCGGGCCCCGTGGAGTTCTACAACCCGCCGGGGGGGCCGGGGGTCAGGGTCGACTCCCACCTCTACGCCGGCTACCGGGTGCCGCCCAACTACGACTCGCTGCTCGCGAAGCTGATCGTGCACGCCCGCACCAGAGACGCGGCCGTCAGGCGCGGCCTGCGCGCCCTCGACGAGTTCGCCGTCTCAGGCCCCGACACGACCATCCCGCTCCACCTGGCCATCCTCGAAGACGAGGAGTTCCGCCGCGGCGGTGTGGCCACCCGCTTCCTTCAGGACCGGGAGCTCAGAAACGAGGAGGGGCTCCTGCGGCTCGTCAGGAAGGAAGGGTCGTAAGGTTTGGCCCCCTGCGTGTTAACCTCTGTGCCTCGAATTCTGCGTAGGTAAGAAGGAGTCGCGTGTCCGGGGACGCCGTGAGAGAGGAGCGCCTGCAGTTCGGGGGGATGGCCCGGTGGGACGGGCTCGACCTCTTCGGCCCGAACTTTATGAGCGTCGCCTACCGCAAGGATGGCGAGATACACGTCAAGGTAGAGCCCTCGAACATACCCAAGATAGAGAACCCGCTGGCGCTGCGCATCTCCCGGCTGCCGATACTTCGCTCGATCTTTCTGTGGGCGCGGCTCCTGATCCAGGTGGTCGGCTCCCTCTGGACCCTGGTCTTCTTCGCCGCGACGATGGCCGTTCTCTGGCTCTTCGTGCGCCTGATGGAGTTCGGCGGCGGGGGCGGCGGCTTCTTCGGCGGCCTCTTCTCCTTTTTCGCCGAGTTTCCGATACTCCCCGTACTCCTGCTCTTCTTTGCCGGCATGAAGCTCTCCCCGGTCGGCCGCTACCACGGCGCCGAGCACAAGGCCGTCGCCGCCTACGAGAAGTACGGCGAGGTGACGATGCGGGGCGCGAAGTCCAGCAGCCGCATCCACCCCCGCTGCGGCACCAACATCCTGGCCTACATAGTCCTGGCCGCCCTCCTCGACCCCCTGATAGGCTGGTGGGGCTACGCCTTCCTCCAGTTCATCCTCATCTCCGAGGCCTGGTTCATCTTCGGCGGGACCCGCCCCTCCATAGCCGTCGGCAACTTCTTCCAGAAGTACCTCACGACCACGGAGCCCCGCCGCGCCGAGCTGGAGGTGGCCGTCGAGTCCATGAACCGGCTGCTCGAAGCCGAGCAGGGCCGCGCAGGCGGCGAGAAGCGCGTGCGGGTGCCGGCGAGGTACTGAGGGAGACCTCTCCGCCGGTTCGGAGGCGCGGCGGGTGCTTTGCGGCGGTTCGTTCATCCCGATGGAGCAGGCACCCTTCTGTGCCGGATCGTTTGTTGGCGGCCCTTTCAGGTCGGTATTGCACCAAGTCGCTCGTACGCGGCGGCTTCGAGGCGGTTCATGCCGAACCTGTCTGCGGCCTCCGTCAAAGCTTCGGATACCCGCGGCGTCATAGATCTGGGGGGCGCGGCGGCGGACATCTGGCGCTGATTCCGAACACTGGTCTCTTTGAAGGGTCCCCAGATGGCGAGGGTGATGCCAGGGTTCTGCAGGTTCACAAAAAAAGTCCCGCCGTCCGGAGAGAAGGTCGGGCCGGCGAACTCCGAGTTGTTGAGCCTGTTGCTGGCGAACACGTAGACCTCGCCGTCGGGCGTGATCCCCACCAATCGGTTCCTGTTGTTTCCCTCGACCGTCTCGTCCTCAGCGAACCACAGGTCCCCCCAGGGGGTCACGATGATGTTGTCCGGGCTCTCCATCCTGCCCGGCTTGGTGCCTTCATAGAAAAGCTCCAGCGTCTCGGTCGACGGGCGATAGCGAAAGACCTGACCAAGCCTCTTCTCGCCGCCCACGGTGTCGCTAAACCAGAGTGATCCCCCGGCCAGATAGGCGCCCTCCAGGCGGTTGAAGCGGGCGGCGTTTCGGGTCTTGGCTTCCGCGTGCGGTTCCTTCGGGTTCACGGTTTTCCAGACAACGCCGAAGCGTTGCCGCGGGACCGCCAAGTCGGCGTTGTATTCTGGTCTCTCTTCCAGCGACATGACCTGCAGCTTGCCGCCCCTTTGTAGGTGTCCCGGCCTCCGTGCTCGGGTTTCGGGGAGGTAGCGGTAGAGGAAGCTGAGGCGCATCCTGGCACCGGGAATCTCGTTCTCCGGATCGGGAACGACGAAGCCGCGGAAATCGTCCTCGGTGAGGTAGACGATGCCGGTTGTGGGATCTACGGCCACGGCCTCGTGAGAGAAGAAACCCATCTCGCGGATGGGGGTCTTCGAGAGGTGGCTCTCGGGGTCGCGCGGGTCGACCTCGAAGACGTAGCCATGGTCTGTCGTCCTGTCCTCCTCGCAGGTGAGCCAGGTCCCCCACGGTGTCGCCCCGCCCGCGCAGTTGTTGCGCGTTCCGGAGGAGATGACAAAGCTAGATATCTCTCGACGGTCGGAACCGATCAGGACGCCCGTCGTGCCGCCGCGTTCTTCGCGATCGTAAGGGTTCTTTCCGACAACCGGGGCCTCGGCTCTGTCCATAAACCCTAGTTCGTGATTGCGGACCAGCACGGTGGTCTTCCCTGGTCCCTGGAAGGCGGCC